>DAIRFU010000744.1:0-3432 GCA_036794935.1 Kofleriaceae bacterium
GTAGTGCAGGCCCTGCTGCACGCCGCGCCGCTCCTGGCACAGCTGCATGATGGGCCCGACGTACTCCTGCGGCAGGTGCACGGTCGCCGTGATGATCGGCTCCTCGATGGCCTCGTACTTGCCCTGATCGGGGACCTTCGCCGGATTGTCGAGCTCGATGATCTCGCCGCTCTGCAACTTGACGCGATAGCGCACACTCGGCGCGGTCGTGATGAGGTCGAGGTTGAACTCCCGCTCGAGCCGCTCCTGGATGATCTCCATGTGGAGCAGCCCGAGGAAGCCGGTGCGGAAGCCAAAGCCGAGCGCCGACGACGTCTCCGGCTCGTACGTGACCGACGCGTCGTTGAGCACGAGCTTGCCGAGCGCGTCCTTGAGGTCCTGGTAGTCGGCGGCGTCGACCGGGAACAGCCCGGCGAACACCATCGGCTTGACCGACTTGAAGCCGGGCAGCGGCGCGGCACACGGCCGGTCGGCGTCGGTGACGGTCTCGCCGACGCGCGCGTGCGCGATGTCCTTGATCGAGGCGGCGAGGATGCCGACCTGGCCGGCCTCGAGCGTGTCGATCTCGACGACGGCGGGCCTGCGCACCGCGACCATCGTGCACTCGTAGGTCTGCTCGGTCGCCCAGAACCGGAGCTTGGTGCCCTTCTCGATCCGACCGGCCATCACGCGCACGAGCACGACCACGCCGCGGAACTGATCGAACCAGCTGTCGAAGATCAGCGCGGAGAGCGGCGCCTCGCGATCGGCCTTCGGCGGCGGGATCTTGTGGACGACCGCCTCGAGCATCTCGTGCACGCCGACGCCGGTCTTCGCCGAGACCAGGCACGCGTCCGACGCGTCGAGCCCGATCGTGTCCTCGATCTGCTGCTTGATCTCGTCGGGGCGCGCGACCGGCAGGTCGATCTTGTTGAGCACCGGGACGATCTCGAGGTTGTTGTCGAGCGCGACGTAGACGTTGGCCAGCGTCTGCGCCTCGACGCCCTGCGCGGCGTCGACGACGAGCAGCGCGCCCTCGCACGCGGCGAGCGAGCGGCTGACCTCGTAGTGAAAGTCGACGTGGCCCGGCGTGTCGATCAGGTGGAACTGGTAGGTCTTGCCGTCGTCGGCCTTGTAGTGGAGCTGGACCGACTGCGCCTTGATCGTGATGCCACGCTCGCGCTCGAGGTCCATGGTGTCGAGCATCTGGGCCTGCGCCTGCCGCGCGGTGACCGCCTCGCACTCGTCGAGGATTCGATCGGCGAGCGTGGTCTTGCCGTGATCGATGTGCGCGATGATCGAGAAGTTGCGGATCCGCTCGGGAGGGAACGACATCGACAGGGCCAGGTCGTTGATTAGCGTGAGCCGAGGTGGAGGTCCACCTGCCCGGGGAGCTGATCGCGATACTTCTCGAGCACGAGATCGATGCCCTGCCGGATGTACTCGGCGACCGGGACCTTGCTGCGCTCGTGCAAGGCCTTGAGCTGCGCGTCCTGCTCGGGCGTGATGTACACGGTCGTCGAGATCTTCTTGCGCGGCAAGGTGAGTGACCCTACGTGACCATATGCACAGGGTCAATGGTTGCGGGGCGCAGGCCCGCCGACTAGGCTCCCCGTGTGATGGCGAAGCTCTCGAAACTGGCCGTGATCGCGGTCCTGCTGCCCGCCTGCAAGAGCAAGCAGCCGGACACGGTTCCGAAAAACACGGCCACGCTCGAGGTGCCCAACGTCGATCCCACGCTGTGCGAGACCGCCGGCAAGAACGTCGTCACCTCGGATCTCAACAAGGACGACCGGCCCGACGTCTGGCGCCTCTACAAGACCGAGGACGAGGGCGGCACGAAGATCGAGTTCATGACCTGCAAGCAGGTCGACTTCAACACCGACGGCCGCAAGGACTGGGTCGTCGCGTACAACCGCAAGGGCAACCCGATCTTCGAGAAGACCGACTACGACTACGACGGCATCTGGGACATGTCCGCGGTGTTCGACGGCAAGACCGGCCACTACGCCGAGATCGAGCGCGACACCGATCGCGACGGCCGCTTCGAGAAGAAGGAGCTCTACGACACCGCCGGGGTGCTGACGAGCGTGCGCCGCGACCGCAACGGCGACAACCAGCCCGATCAGTGGGAGCAGTACAAGGAGACGATCCTGATCGCGATCCTCTACGACGACGACTTCGACGGCCGCGTCGACCGTCGCGAGGAGATTCCCGGCGCGACCCCCAAGGTCGAGATGCCGACGACGATGGACCCGACGGCCGCTGGCTCGCTCGCGCCCGAGAAGTCGAAGTGATCGTCGCCAAGCCGTGGGGCCACGAGCTGATCTGGGCGAAGACCGAGCGCTACGTCGGCAAGATCCTCCACATCAACGCCGGTGAAGCGCTCTCGCTCCAGTACCACCGCGTCAAGGACGAGACGATCATGGTGCTGAGCGGGCGGCTGCGCTTGGAGTACTTCGCCGACGGCGAGGCGCCGAAGACGACCGAGCTCGCGCCGCGCGAGCCGTTTCACGTCACGCCCGGGCTGCGCCACCGCATGATCGCGGTCGAGGACACCGAGGTGCTCGAGGTCTCGACGACCGAGCTCGACGATGTCGTCCGGCTCGAAGATCGCTACGGACGCGCCGGCTAGGCTGTCGCTCCGGACCGCGAACCAGTAGCCTTGCGGCGCGATGGAGCTGCCGCGCGGATTCGCGATCGAGAACGAGTGGTACTGGAAGCTCACCGAGGGAGCGCGCACGTTCGACGCCGTCAGCGCGGTGCGCGACTTCCTCGCCCCCCTCGCCCGCCACGGTAAGGATCGACTCGCGATCACCGACATCGCGTGTGAGGTCGACGAGGTGCGCTTCGCGATCGGCGAGACGACGTACTCGATCCGGATCTACGCCGGCGAGACCGACCGGGTCGCGGTCAACCACTTCATCTCCGACATCGATCGCGCGCTGCACGCGGCCGGCACCGACCTCGTGTTCGCGCTGATCGTGCCGCGCCGCTACGAGCTGCGTGGCGTCCTGGTCACCGAGGAAGAGCTTCACGCGCTCGCCGGCGATCCGGCCCTGCTCCTCCCGACCTCCCGGGCGTCGTGGCGTAGCCTCGTCGGTTAGCGCTGCCAGGGACGCTTGCCGAACAGCAGGCGCGCGCCGCGCAACAGCGCGCGGTACGTCGCCTCCTTGTACGGGTACCACCACACCTCGCGGCCGAGCGCGACGCGATCGACGTTGACGTGGCGGATCTCGCACAGCTCGCGCAGCCCGATCCGCGCGTGGGTGCGGCCGATGCCGCTCTGCTTGACGCCGCCCCACGGCGTCTCCGGGCACGCGTACGTGTTGAGCACGTCGTTGATCATCACCGTGCCGGCCTCGACGCGCTCGGCGATCCGCTTGCCGCGCTCCTTGTCCTTCGTGAACACATAGGCGAGCAACCCGAGGTGCGAGTCGTTCGCCAGGCGGA
>DAIRFU010000745.1:0-3431 GCA_036794935.1 Kofleriaceae bacterium
GCTCGAGTGGATCCGAGATGTGCTCGACGCGCGCGAGCACCACCTCCTCGAACAGATCCATCCCGTACTCCATGATCGCGATCAGCAGCGCTTCCTTCGTCGCGACGTGGTGGTACAGGCCCGCCTTGGTCAGTCCGCAGGCATCCGCGATGTCCTGCATGCTGGTCCCGTCGAAGCCCTTCTCGAAGATCAGCCGAGCCGCCTTCTCGAGGATGCGACGCAGCTTCGGACTCTCGCCCAAGGACCGCGAATTCACCGGGGTTTCGTAACACGTCGAGCAAGCTCATGTGCACCTACCGACCGTTCGGTAGGCACACTAATGGGCATGACGCTGCGTGTCAACCGGTGAGCTGCGAAAATCTGCCACGCCGGATCCCGAGGAGATTCTGCGCAGCTGCGACGCGAAGCTCGCGAATGTCCTCGTCGCTGGGCTCGGTGAAATCCGCATACCAGGCCTGCACCGAATAGATGTGCTGCGGCGCGAGGACGCAGATCAGCTCGTCCGCGGCGGCCGCGAGTGCGACGTGGACCTGCGGTGACGCGATCGCGACCGCGGCGACGATCGTCCGCGCGCCGAGCCCACGCAGCCGTCCGATCGCGGCCGGCAGGTCACGCGCGGCATCGCCGTCGTCGATCAGCAGCACGATGCGATCGGCGAGCTCGAGTGCGTGTTCCGCGCCGGCCTGCGCGAGAGCTGGATCGATGTCGCCGACGTCGTCGGCCAGCAGCTCGAGCGGCAGCGCGAGCCGCACCGCGACCTCGTACGCCGCCGGCACGCTGCCGAGCGTGTGCGCGACGACGATCGCGTCGCTGGCGTCGGCATAGCCGCGCAGCGCGCACGCGAGTTGCGCACCGGCGTCGTGGCGATCGGTGAACACCCGCACGGCTACCGATGTGCCCGCGTCCGTGCCGCCTTGCGCGACGCCGCGCGACGCACCGCCGGCCCCTTCGTCCGTGCCGCCTTGCGCGACGCCGCGGACCGCGCCGCGTGCCCGCGCTGCTTCGCCGAGCGATGCGCCTGCTTCGCGAGCGCGCGATGCGAGGCAGCGCCGTGCCCCTCGCGCTCGAGCGCACGGGTGGTGGCGCGTGAGCGCGCCCTGGAAGGCGACCGCGGCTTGCGCCGATGCTGGCCGGTCGCGAGATCGCGCTTCGCCGCCTTGCGCCGCGCGCGCGGCCCCTTGGGCGGTTCGAGCGGCACGCCCGCCCGTCGCGCCTTCGACAGGCCGATCGCGATCGCCTGCTTCGTCGAGCGCGCGCCATGCTTGCCCTGGCGGATGTGGTGCATCTCCTCGCGGACGAACTCGCCCGCCGCCGTACTCGGCGCGCGCCCATGACGCAGCTCGCTCTTCGCCTTCTCGACGGTCCGACGCTCGGGCATAGATCCTCCGACGCGCAACCGTGCAGAGTCTGTACCGCCGGGGCTCTGGAACTTACCGAGACGCTCAGGTGCCGAAGATTCGCTTGAGCAGGCCGGGCTTGTCGGGCGGTTCGCGGCTCTCGAGCGCCGCCTTCATCGCCAGCGCGGACTCGAAGCGGTCCGCCTTGTCGTGCGCGAGCGCGCGGGCGACGATCGCGTCGAGCCACTCCGGCACGTCCGGCCGCCGCGCCGCCGGGTGGCGCTCGAGCTTGCCGTGCATGACCTTGGACAGGAGGTCGCGCTTGTTCTGCCACTCGTACGGAAAATCGCCGACGAGCGCCTCCCACATCACGATGCCCAGCGAGAACAGATCCGCACGCGCGTCGACCGACGTCGGATCGAGGTACTGCTCGGGACTGATGTAGAACGGCGTACCGAGCATCTGGTCCTTCTGGGTCAGCGCGAGCTGATCGTTCGTCTTCGCGAAGCCGAGATCGAGGATCTTGATCTGCTCGCCGTCGGGCGCCGGCACGAGGTAGATGTTCGCGCTCTTGAGGTCGCGGTGAATCGTGCCGCGCGCGTGCAGCGTGGCGAGCGCGTCGAGCACGTGGATCGCGATGCGCGTGATGCGCTCGGGCTCGAGCGGGCCGAACTGCTTGCGCAGGCTGTAGAGGTCGCGGCCCTCGAGCCGATCCATCTCGATGAACGCGCAGCCATCGGCGGTCGTCCCGGCGTCGTGGACCTTGACGAACGCGGGATGGCCGAGCGCCGCGGTCTCGCGCGCCTCGCGCACGAACCGCTGGGTCAGCTCGGCGTCCTTCGCCCATCGCCGGTGCAGCACCTTGAGCGCGACCTCGCGCTGGAGCACCGGGTGCTCGGCCGCGTAGACGGCCGCGATGCCGCCGACGCCCAGGAGCGGTCCGATCACGTACTTGTCGATCGTCTGGCCGGTGCGCAGCTGGGAGCACGTCTCGCCATCCGCGTGGTGACCGGCACAGAGCTGGCAGTCGGCCATGGCGGACTAGGATAGCTCACTGCTGCGCGAGGGTCTCGGCGAGCTTCGCGATCCGCACGAACCCGGCCGCCGTCGCGTCGCGCGCGACCGCTTCGAGCGCGGGCTTGACCTCCTCTGCCGGCTCGACCTGTGCGAGTGCGAGGCGCGCCTCGAGCACGAGGCCGATGAACCCCGCCTGCTCGGCTTCGGCCCGCACGGCCTCCAGGGGCTCGCGTCGCGTGAACGCGTCACCGAGCGCGGCGTTCGTCAGCTCGTAGATGCTGCGGTAGTGGACGCGCTCGCGCAGCGCCTCCGGCTCGCTCTTCACGTGCTCGAGATCCGCGAGGGCCTTCTGCGACTCGGCCTGCGCGAAGTGCGCGCGGGCGAGCACGATCCACGCGTGCGCCTCGAGGCCCTCCGCGCCGCGGCGGACCGCATCGAGCTGGACGGTCTCGGCGCGGCCGATCGCGCTCGCCTCCTGGCCTTCGTCGAGATCGAGCATCGCGAGCGCGAGCTGGAGCGAGCCGGTACGCTGCGGATTCTTACCCTCGACGAGCGCGAGACCATCCTCGAGTGTCTTGCGTGCGCCCGGGTCCATGCGATCCGCGCGCACGCTGCCGTCGAGCTCGAGGCACAGCGCGCGCATCGGCTCGGCGGTTGCCCGCGCGGCGCACTGCTCGCTGAGCGCGAGCGCCGTGTCGCTGTCGCCCTTCGCCCACGCGAGCCACGCGCGCGCGAGATCGACGTGCGTGATCGCGAACGGGTCGTCGCCCTTGCGCTGCTCTGCCTTCGCGAGCTGCTGGTCGGCATCGGCGAGCCGCCCGCGCAGTGCCGTGGCGTAGGCGGCGGCGGCCCACGCGCGCGCCGCGAGCTCGGGCTGACCCGCGCGCAACCGGAGGTCGGCGACGACATCGTACTTCGCCGCCGCGTCGTCGAGCTCGCCGCGCTCGAGCGAGACGTCGGCGAGCTGGTCCATCACCGCGAGGCGATCGACGCCATCGCCCGCCGCATCGTAGAGGGCGCGCGCCGCCTCGAAGGCCTCGGCTGCCTCGCCGAGCTGACCGAGCGCGAGCTGTGCCC
>DAIRFU010000746.1:0-3423 GCA_036794935.1 Kofleriaceae bacterium
GAGCCCGGTGCTCGGGTGGAGCGTCAGCGCGACCGAGACCGCGGACCCGATGCCTCCGAGCAGGGCGCCGCGATAGCGGGCCAGATAGTGCGCTGCAGTGGACCACGTCTCGTTCACGACTACCTATGGTCCGCGATCGAGCGCGGTCGATCAACCCGATCATGGCAAGCCGATCACGGCAGCCGATCCTCGTCGGAAAACCACGTAGCTAGAACGTGCAGGCGGAGACCAGCGAATCGACGGTCGAGCACGTGCCGCCACCCGGGCACGTCGGCGGCGTGCAGGTCACGTAGCAGCGGTGGACGCCGTCGGAGCCCATCGCACACGCGAGGCCGTCGTCGCAGTTCGGGGCGCCGGGCGCACTCGCACCGCAGGTCGCGCCGAGCACGCCGCGGGCGTCGTCGTAGACCGGATAGAGGATGCGTGCGCGCACCGACGAGCCCGATTGGTCGGGCGGGATACCGCTCGAGTCGTTCCAGGCCGCGACGAACGACTTGCCGTCGAGCGCGGCGATCGACGGGTTCACCTGATCACTGCCGGTCGAGGTCGCGATCACGGTCTCGGGACCGACGGGCACGCCGGTCGGGCGCAGGATGCGGCCGAACACGTCGCACGAGCCAGGCCCGGTCTCGCACGCGTGCCACACCACCATCAGCGCGTCGTCGGAGCGCCGCGCGACACCGAACGCCTTGTCCGACGCGAAGTCCGAGCCGCTCTTGTCGGTGATGAGGATCGGCGTGCCCATGAGGGCTGGCATCGTGCCGGTCGCCGGGATCCGATAGACGTCGATCTTGCCGGGCCCGGCGGCCGAGGTCGCCGCCCAGCGCACCACCGCCGCGAAGCCGGTCCCCCACGGTGCGAGGCGCACGTGATCGACCTCCTGCGAGGTGGTTGCCGGGATCGGCGTCGACTCGGTGCCGATCAGCGCGCCGTTGTTCGTGCCGTAGCGCATGTGCACCGAGCCGTCGACGACCCACGCGTAGAGCACCGACGGGCCGTTCGCCGCGACATGCGAGCGGCGGGCGCCGAACGTGCCGCTGTCGGTCGAGACCGTCCCGGCCGGTCCGAGCGCCGTGCAGTCCGGCTTGACCACCATGGCGCGAATCACCTGCGTCGTCATGAACGTCTGCCACGTGACCGCGAAGTTGCCGTTCGACAGCGGCGCGATCGTGACGACGTCCGCGGCATCGCTGGATAGCGAGAGCTGGGCGGGGAGCCCGGCTCCCTTGTCGTCGAGCGCGCGGCACGCGACACCCTGGCCGGTGCCGACCGTGTCGAAGTAGTCCCACACGACGAGGGTCGTCAGGCCCGAGGTCGCGATCGCGGGGATCGCGCCCGAGGTCGTCAGCGTCGTGGTCACCGGGAACTGGGTGTCGCCGGCGGCGAGCTCGGAGCGGACCGGCAGACCGGTCGCGTCGAAGCGGCGCGCCAGCACGTTGCAGGGATTGCAGTCCTCGCGGAACGCGGCCGTCCACGTGCCGTTCGTGAGCACGCCGAGTTGCAGGCCGACCGCCTCGAAGTCGTTCGACAGGAACTGGTTGTTCGCGTACAGCGCGTTGACGACGAAGTCCGCGCTGTCGAGCATCACCGAGGCGACGCTGTCGGTGAGCTGGACCGTCCCGGTGCCGCGGCCGACCAGCGCGCCCTGCGCGTCGAGCGCGTCGATGCTGATGCCGAGCTCGCCCATCCGGCCGGGCGCCGAGATCGAGAACGTCACCGGGAAGTCCGCGTCGTCGAGCTCGAGCGAGTCGGTGCGCATCGAGCCCGCGTTCGACAGCGTGACCTCGAGCTTGGCGGCATCGTGCACGGCGACGCGCTTGTCGACGGTGACGACGAGAAACGTGTCGTCACCACCGCAGCCCACCAACAGCAGGATCACGAGCAGCGCGCGCATCACTTGCCGAAGACGATGTTACCGAGGTCCGTGCCCGGCGCGCTACTACCGCTGCTGGCAGCGAAGATCCCGACGGTGCCACCGACGGCGAGGACGCTCACCCCGGTCCAGAACCACCATTTCTTGTAGATCGGCTTCTCGGGCGGGGGCTTGGGCTTGCGGATGAACTTCTCGCTCTCGCCCTGGGCCTTCTTCTCCTCGAGCTCCTCGATCAGCCGCTCGACCGCCTCGCGGTTTGATGCCTCGGGGTCCAGCTTCAGGTACTTCTTGAAGCTGAAGATCGCCTGATCGTAGTCGGCGAGGTTCCGGTAGCACTGGCCGATGTTGTAGAGGAACCCGGGCAGCGGCTTGGCATCGAAGGCGGTCTGGTACTCCTCGAGCGCGTCGTCGAAGCGGCCGAGCGCGAACAGCTTCTCGCCGCGCTCGAAGTGACGGCGTGCCGCGCGCGTGGCGGGATCGTCCGCGGAGGCCGCGCGCGACGGGATCGCGACGGCCACACACACGACCAGGAGCAGAAACAGGCGAGGGATCATTTGTTACGTCGGAACGGGTCGATCGTATCGCTCGGATCGATGGGACCGACCTTCTTCTTGGGCTTGTGCTCGACCGGCTCGAGCTTGGTGTCATTGACGAGCGGCTTCTCTTCCGTCTTGTCCTCGACCTTGACGGCCGGCTTCTCGTCGGCCTTGTCGTTGTCGGGCTTCTTGTCCTCGGTCCGCCTCGCGGACTTCTTACCACCGGATCGCCTCGAGCTCGCCTTTTCGGCGCCGGGGGCATCCGGCTCCTCGCCGCTCATGTCGACGATCGGTGGCTGCGGCAGCACCGCGGGCACCGTCGGCACGTAGCGGTCGAGCGACACCGAGAAGGTGCGCTGGCTCGCCGCGAAGTCGACCTCGACGCGCTTGTCCTGATAGCCGTCGGCGCGGACGACGAACGTGCGGTGATCGGCCGGCCCGCCGTCGGTCAGGTTGACGTTGAACCGGCACGGTGTGCGGCACAGCTCTGCGGAGCGGCCGTCGGCATACACGCCGCCGCTCGGCAGCGAATCGAAGCGCAGCTCGACGAGCTTGCGCACCGCCGGCGGCTCGATCGGGTTCGCGGTCGGCTGCTGGACGACCGGCGGCGTCGGTGCGGGGACGGCGACGGGCACGGCCTCGGGCTCCGACGAGTGCGCGTACCAGAGCGCCCCGGCGATGCCGAGGCCGACCGCGAAGGCACCACCGATGAACCACACCCACCACGGCGTCGCCGGCTCCGGCGGTGCGGTCTCGGGCAGGCTGTACTGGCTGTAGATCGACGGTGCGCTGCCCATGCCGGTCAGGCTGGAGAGCTGGTGGACCTGCGAGCTCACCGGCGGCGTCGGCACCGTCGTGACCATGCCCGGCGGCTGCAGCGGCATCGCGCTGTACGCGAGCGCGGCGTAGCTCGGTGGATGCGTCTCGAACCCGCCGAGCAGGTGGAGTAGACCGTCGCGCAGCTCGTGGATGTGTGAGAAGCGCTCGTTCGGATCCTTCGCGAGACACTTGAGA
>DAIRFU010000747.1:0-3422 GCA_036794935.1 Kofleriaceae bacterium
ACGGCCTCCGGTTCGCGATTCGCGAGGGTGGCCGCACCGTCGGCGCCGGCGTCGTTACCAAGATCAACGACTGAGAATGACCATGACCACTCCACGCATCCGCATCCGTTTGAAGGCCTACGATCACAAGCTGCTCGATCAGAGCGCTGGCGAGATCGTGGAGACCGCGAAGCGTACCGGCGCGAAGATCGCAGGCCCGATCCCGCTGCCGACCAAGATCAACAAGTACACGGTGCTGCGCTCGCCGCACACCGACAAGAAGTCGCGCGAGCAGTTCGAGATCCGCACCCACAAGCGGCTCCTCGACATCCTCGAGCCGACGCAGCAGACCCTCGATGCGCTGATGAAGCTGGACCTCTCGGCCGGCGTCGACGTCGAGATCAAGACCTAACGAGACGAGCCATGAAGATCGAAGTCAAGAATACGCAAGGCCAGGGCGTCGGGTCGGTCGACCTCGACGACGCGGTGTTCGGCGCCGACGTCAACGAGCACCTGCTCTGGGAGGCCGTCAAGTGGCAGCTCGCGAAGCGCCGTGCCGGCACCGCCTCGACCAAGCGTCTCGGTGAAGTCCGCGGCTCGAGCAAGAAGATCTGGAAGCAGAAGGGCACCGGCCAGGCACGCCAGGGCAGCCGTCAGGCGCCGCACTTCGTCGGCGGTGGCTCGGTGTTCGGCCCCAAGCCGCGCGACTACTCCTACGATCTGCCGCGCAAGGTCAAGAAGGCCGCGCTGCGCTCGGCGCTGTCGCTGCGGGCGAGCGAGCAGAAGCTCGTCGTGCTCGATAGCTTCGGCACCGACGGCAAGACCAAGTCGGTCATCGCTGCGCTCGCCGCTCTCGGCGCGGGCGCCAAGGCGCTCATCGTCGACGCGAAGACCAACGAGCAGCTCGTGCGCGGCGCGCGGAACCTGCCGAAGAGCCAGTGGCTCGCGCCGGAAGGCCTCAACGTCTACGACATCCTTCGTCACGAAGTGCTCGTCCTCACGCAGGCCGCGGCGCAGCTGGTGACGGCGGCGCTCTCCGAAAAGGCGAAGTCCAATGCGTAGTCCGCAAACCGTCATCAAGCGTCCGCTCCTCACGGAGAAGAGCGCGCGCCTGCGCGAGACCGGTGGTGCCACGAGCGCCGCGGCCGAGGGCGAGGCGTACGCGCAGAAGGTCGTGTTCGAGGTCGCCCGCGACGCGAACAAGATCGACATCCGCCGGGCGGTCGAGCAGCTGTTCAAGGTCAGTGTCACCGACGTCCGCACGCTCGTCATGCGCGGCAAGGTGAAGCGCGTCGGCCGTTTCTCGGGTCAACGCCCGTCGTGGAAGAAGGCGTTCGTCACGCTCAAGCCCGGCGACAACATCGAGTTCTTCGAGGGCGTCTAACCATGGCCATTCGTTTTTACAAGCCAACGTCTCCGGGCCGTCGTGGCATGTCCACGCAGGACTTCGCAGAGATCACGAAGCATGACCCCGAGAAGAGCCTGCTCGAGCACAAGGTGAACAAGGTCGGCCGTAACAACTACGGTCGCATCACCTCGCGCTTCCGCTCGGCCGGTCACAAGAAGCGCCTGCGCGTCATCGACTTCAAGCGCAACAAGACCGGCGTGCCCGCGACGGTGATCGGGATCGAGTACGACCCGAACCGCTCGGCGCGCATCGCGCTCCTCCAGTATGCGGACGGCGTCAAGGCGTACATCCTCGCGCCGACGAAGCTCGCGGTGGGCAGCGAGGTCATCAGCGCGAACACGGCCGACATCAAGCCGGGCAACGCGCTGCCGCTTCGCTACATCCCGGTCGGTACCGACGTGCATGCCGTCGAGCTCAAGGTCGGCAAGGGCGCCCAGGTCGGTCGCTCGGCCGGCACCAAGGTCACGCTGATGGCCAAGGAAGGCGACTGGGCCACGCTGCGCATGCCCTCGGGCGAGATGCGCCGCGTCCACATCGACTGCAAGGCGACGGTTGGCCAGATCGGCAACACCGAGCACGGCAACATCCAGTGGGGCAAGGCCGGTCGCAAGCGCTGGCTGGGCATCCGGCCGCACAACCGCGGCGTCGCGATGAACCCCGTCGATCACCCGATGGGCGGCGGCGAAGGCCGCAGCTCGGGTGGCCGCCACCCGTGCACGCCGTGGGGCGTGAAGACCAAGGGCCTCAAGACCCGTCACAACAAGCGGACCGAGCAGTTCATCATCCGCCGCCGGACCAAGTAGGAATCACATGCCGCGTTCACTCAAAAAAGGTCCCTTCGTCGACAAGTACCTGACGAAGAAGATGGCGACGGCCGCGAAGGAGCCCAATCCCGCCCGCCGCGTCATCGCGACGTACTCGCGCCGCTCGATGGTCATCCCGGACATGGTCGGTCTGACCTTCGCCGTCTACAACGGCCGCAAGTTCATCCCGGTCTTCATCACCGAGCAGATGGTCGGCCACAAGCTCGGCGAGTTCTCGCACACGCGCACGTTCCACGGTCACACCGGCGAGCGGAAGAGGTAATCGCCATGCAGGCACGCTCATACGTTCGTGGCATCACGATGTCCCCGCGCAAGATGCGGGTCGTCGCTGCGCTCGTCCGCAACAAGAAGGTGGAGGAGGCCGTCGGCCTGCTCGATCTGCTGCCCAAGAAGGCGGCGGGCATCATCTCCAAGGCGATCAAGAGCGCCGCGGCGAATGCCGAGGACAAGTCGGGTGGCGACACGTCGGTCGAGAGCCTCCGGATCCACACGATCGCCGTCGATGGTGGCTCGATCAACAAGCGGTGGATGCCGCGCTCCATGGGGCGCGCCAACCGCGTCAATCATCGCACCTCGCATCTGACCATCGTGGTCACGGACGACAAGGAATAGGTAATGGGCCAGAAGACACATCCCACCGGCTTCCGCCTCGGCATCATCAAGACCTGGTCGTCTCGCTGGTACGAAGAGAAGAACTACGCCAAGTGGCTGCATGAGGATCTGAAGCTCAAGGGCTTCATCAAGAAGAAGCTGCACCACGCCGGCGTCAGCTACATCGAGATCGAGCGCGCCGCGAACAAGGCGAAGATCAACATCCACACCGCGCGTCCCGGCATCGTGATCGGCAAGCGCGGCGCCGGCGTCGAGACCCTGAAGAAGGACGTCCAGGCGCTGACCTCGAACGAGGTGTTTTTGAACATCATCGAGGTCCGCAAGGCCGAGACCAACGCGCAGCTCGTCGCCGAGAACATCGCGACGCAGCTCGAGCGCCGGATCGCGTTCCGCCGCGCCATGAAGAAGGCGACGCAGACCGCGATGAAGTTCGGCGCCAAGGGCATCAAGGTCGCGTCGGCCGGCCGCCTCGGCGGCGCCGAGATGTGCCGCCGCGAGTGGTACAAGGAAGGCCGCGTTCCGCTGCACACGCTGCGTGCGGACATCGAGTACGGCTTCACCGAGGCCCACACGACGTACGGCTCGATCGGCGTCAAGGC
>DAIRFU010000748.1:0-3422 GCA_036794935.1 Kofleriaceae bacterium
TGTCCGATCATCCGGGACGCAAACTGGCCGAACGGGGGAGGCGCGCGACCGCCGAGATGGTTTTATTGTGGGGTATGTCGCAACCGAACTCCGCAGTGATGCAACCGTCGCGCACCGAGCCCGTCGAGCTCGCAGCGCTCCAGGAGATCGCCGCGCTGCTCGAGCAAGCCGCGCAACTCGCTGCCGCCAACGGCATCGAGGGCGAGGGCTTCAAACGCGCGGCGTGGAATGCCTACCTCGATGCGCGACCCGGGCTGCGCGAGCAGCTCGAGGATCGTCAGCTCCGGGCACAGCTGCGCAAGCTGCGCCGGCGCGGCCTCGTCGCCTCGGCATAAGTCCGCAACGATCACGTGAAGCGCAGCGCGACGCGCTTCACGGCCGGATGTTCTTCCCGCACCGCCGCCTCGATGCGGCGCGTGGTCTCGAGCAGGTCGTCGACGGAGCCCGAGGGCTCGACGCGAACGTCGAGATCGACGTGGATCTGCTCGGGTCCGAGATGCAGGGTCCGTGGCACCTCGACACCGACCACGCCCGGCTCTCGGCTCGCGATCTCGCGAATGCTCTGGACGACCTCGGGTGCGGCCGCCTCTCCGATCAGCAGGCTCCAGGTCTCGCGGCCGAGGATCACCGCGACGGTACCGAGCAGAAGCCCGATCGCGATCGAGGCGAGCGCGTCGAGGATCGGTGCCTGGAACAGGTGAGCCGCGGTGATGCCGACCGCCGCGATGATGATGCCGACGAGCGCGGCCGAGTCCTCGAGCACGATGATGAAGGCGGTCGGATCCTTGCTGCGCTCGATCGCCTGCCACAGCCCGCGCCGGCCGCGCTTGCGCCGGAACTCGCGCATCGCGATCGCCCACGACGTGCCCTCGAACGCGAACGCGGCACCGAGCACGGCGTAGGTCCACCATGACGAGCCGAGGTCGGCGCCCGCGCCCAGGCGATGGAGCCCCTCGTACACCGACACGCCGCCGCCGACCGCGAAGATCGCCATCGCGACCACCATCGACCAGAAGTAGACCTCGAGCCCGTGCCCGTACGGGTGGCGCTCGGTCGGCGGTCGCTTGCTGAGGCGCAGACCGAGCAGGACGAGCAGGCCGTCACCGGTGTCGACCACGGAGTGGATGCCCTCGGAGAGCATCGCGCCGCTGCCGGTCACCGCGGCGGCGACAAACTTGGTGATCGCGATCAGCAGATTGGCGACGACCGCGCCGTAGATGCTCACATGTTTGCCCCGCACGCACACCAGGGTGAGTGCAAGCAGTGATCCGCGACCTGTGGCCTCGGTGGCGCTCTGACGCGAAGCCGGCCAGCGCGGGACAATGGCGGCGGGCCCCCGCGGGTCAGGAAGAAGAGTCGAGAGGACGCGACCCGTCAGTCCCCCAGGGTGTGCGAGAGCCCGCCGTCAGATGAGAAGACGGCGACCGGCGGATCGTGTTCACGGCCTTTTGGACAGTCCAGCAGTCACGCCACGTTAGCGCCTCGTCCACGACCCGCAGCGCGTGGTCCGGTGTTACCGTCGTGCTCTCAGGAGAGAGACGATGAGCTTTCTGCGAAAAATGTTCTCGGGGCGCGTCAGCGCGGAAGATCCACGCCGGTTCCTGGTCGAGTCGATGCTCGGCGCCATGGAAGCGGACGGCGATGTCACCGAAGAGGAGATGGCGACCTTCGAGGGCAGCCTCGCGAACCATCCGCTCTTCGAGGGGCTGTCGGGCGAGGAGCTCGGCCGGTTGACCGAGCTCGCCGCCGACGCGATCCGGGTCGCCGGTGGGGGCAAGGCACGTCTGCCCGCGATCGCGGCCGGCCTGCCGTCGCGCAACCAGCGGCTGGCCGCGTATGCCATGGCGGCCGAGGTCTGCGTGTCGGATCGCGAGCTCGCCGAGGGCGAGATCGAGTTTCTCGACGGCATGCAGAGCGCGTTCGCGCTCGAGGAGACCGAGGCCAAGGAGGTGTTCGAGGCCGCGCGCAAGCACTCGGGCCTGCTCACGCTCGAGGAGAAGTCGGAGAAGGTCCGCTTCTTGATGCCGAGCTTCGTCAAGTGCATGGCGCTGATGGCCGCCGCCGACGGCGAGATCCATCACGAGGAGCGGCTCGGCATGCGCGCCGTGCTGGGCAACATCCCCGACATGAACGTGCTCACCGGCGCCGAGCTCGACGAGGCGATCGAGGTCGCGCTCGAGCGGATCGCGGGCAAGGATCCGAAGGCCGAGCTCGGCGCGATCGCGAGCGAGGTCGCGCAGCCGTCCGACCGCTACTGGGTCACGGTGTACGTGATGATCATCGCGCTCGCCGACGGCAAGCACGACTGGCGCGAGATCGAGTTCTTGTCCGCGATGAAGGCGACGTTCGGGCTCACCGACACCCAGATGGACCTCGCGATGCGGACTGCCGCGCAGTTCCCGGCCGTCGAGCTCGGCGGCCAGGTGCCGGCGTAGCGATCCCGGCTGTCTCCGCGATCAGGGCGTCGTCGGGGCAGTCGTGGCCGGCGCCGTCGGCGTGGTCGGTTGCGTCCCCGTGCTCGCGGGCGGCTGCGTCGTCGTGTTCGTCGCTTGCGGTGCCGAGCCCGGATGATCGTCGCGGCGGTCGACCTTGCCGTCGAAGTCATCGTCGTACGTGATCGCGCTGAGCTGGCCGCCCTCGTACTGCTCCCACTGATCGGGCCGGTTGTCACCGTTGCGATCGCGACGCACGCTCGCCAGTACGCCGCCGGCGTAGACCTCCTTGACGTCGAGCTTGCCGTCGAAGTCACTGTCGCGCTCGGCCTCGCTGAGCTGACCACCCTCGTAGACCTCGGTCAGGTCGTACTTGCCGTCATAGTCGATGTCCGCCTTGCGGTAGACCGGCTGGTGCTGCGCGTCGTACGCGACGAGCCAGTCCTTGCGGCCGTCGTGATCGAAATCGTCGATCTTGCAGGTCTCGACGTCGCCCGCGTAGAGGTGCCAGACGTCGGGCTTGCCGTCCTTGTCGAGATCGAAGGAGACGACGCGCCTCTGCCCCTCGTCGCACAGCGTGGGATCGACCTTCGCGGCCGCGGTCCCGTTCTTCGGCGTCGTGTCTTGCTTCTTGCTCTTGCACGCCGCCATCGCGAGCACGGCCGCGATCCAGATCACTGTCGAGCGCATCGCCATCGGCCGCAGCCTAGCACTAAGGCGGCGGGTGCGTGGGCGGCTCGGCGCCGCGGCCCGAGATCGTGACCTCCCACGACACGCCGCGTGCGCGCAGCTCGGCGATGTAGATCGAGTCGCGACCGAGCATGCGCGCCAGCGCGGTGGCGATCGCGGTCGCGAGCACGAGTGGCAGCACGACGGCATAGTCGCCCGAGAGCTCGAACGCGAGGATGGCTCCCATCAGCGGCGCGTGGGTGGCGGCGGCGATCGCCGAGGCCATGCCGACCAGCGCGTAGCCACCCGGTGGACCGACGT
>DAIRFU010000749.1:0-3421 GCA_036794935.1 Kofleriaceae bacterium
GTTGGCCACTGTCCAGCGCACGCGCTCGTGCACGCCGCGATCGATCCGCCACCGTGGCTGACCCAGCCCAAGCCGAAGCCGACGTGTGGACCGTTTGGCTGCGACGGCTGCGCCGGCGCGCCCGATGCCGGTCCGTTCGGCTTCCTCGCGATGTGGGGCGTGATCGCGCTGATCGTGCGCCCCCGGCGCCGGCGGCGGGCGCGGAGCACCGGGAGAGCGTGATGCGCCGCGCGCTCGTCGCCGTGCTCGTGTGCGCGTGCGGTAGCCACGAGGCTGCCGTGCCCGTGCAGCCGCCGGCACCCGTGCACCACGAGGTGCGCCTGCCGCGTACGCCCGGTCCGAACGGGCCGAGCCTCGTCGCGATCGAGGGCGCGCTGCGTACCGGCGAGGTGACGAGCGGCACCGAGCTCGCCGATGTCGACAGCTGCTCGACGTGTCACCCGGACGTGGCGGCGCAGTGGTCGGCGAGCGCGCACTCGTTCGCGTCGTTCGGCAACCCGATCTACCGGTTCGCGGTGGAGCTCGTGCGCGCGGATCTCGGCAAGGCGCCGAGCCGGCACTGCGGCGGCTGCCACGACATGCCGCTGATGGTCGACGGCCTGATGACGAGCGACGCGCCGATCCCGGCGAGCGATCTGCGCGCGCACTCCGGTGTGACGTGCCGGCTCTGCCACGGCGTGCAGAGCACGACCTATGATGGCAACGGCAGCTACGTGTGGAGCGCGGCGCCGATCGACGCGCCCGAGCTCGACGATCCGGCGTCGATCGCGCGGCACAAGCAGCAGGTGACGACGAAGGTCGACACCGAGCTGTGCGTCGGCTGTCACCGCGGCTTCCTGTCACCCGACATGGACATGCCGGTGCACCTGTCTGGCATCGACGAGCCAGGGCAGTGGCGCAATTCGGCGTGGACCGGCAACGGCATGGGCCGTATCGACAGCGTCGCGAAGCAGACCTGCATCGACTGTCACATGGAGCGCACGCCGGTGTCCGACGCGGAGCTCGGCGCGAAGCACGGCACCGTCGCGTCGCACCGGTTCGTCGGCGGCCACACCTGGATGGCCGGCATGCGCGGCGACACCGAGCAGCTGGCGCTGACGCGCGCCAAGCTCGAGGGTGTCGCGTCGATCGACGTCGCCGGCGCGCGCGTGGTCGATCACGGCACGGTCGGGGCGTGGCACCTGCCGGCGGACGCCGCCCCGGTGATCCCCGGTACGCGGCTCGAGCTCGACGTCGTGATCCGCAACTTGCTCGTCGGTCACCGCTTTCCCGGCGGCGTGCTCGATGTCCAGGACACGTGGATCGAGGTCGAGCTCGTCGATCGCGAGGGCAGGCGGATCGCGTCATCCGGGCTCGGCCACGCGACGGACGCCGCCGATCGCGACACCCACGTGTTGCGCACCCTGATGGTCGACGACCACGGCGAGGTGCTGGAGCGCCACGAGATGGCGCGGTTTCGCTCGCCGGTGACCACGCAGACGCTCGCGGCCCGCGAGAGCCAGGCGGTGCGCTACGCGTTCGACGTGCCGGCACGCGTCGCGCTGCCGATCACGGTCAAGGCGCGCCTGCGCCACCGCAGCCGCTCGCTGGCGATGCAGCAAGCGACCTGCGCCACGGCGCGTACGCCCGAGGGGCAGGCGTTCATCGCGGGCGCGCAGGGCGCGCGCTACGTCGACCTCGATCCGTGCAGGCCGCAGCCGATCACGCTGATCGCTGCGACGACGATCCAGATCGGTGGCGGCGCGCGCGTGACCACGAAGCGCCCGGCCTGGGAGCGGATGTACGAGCACGGCATGGCACTCGCCGCCGCCACCGTGACGCGCGTCGACGAGGCCCGCGGCGTGCTCGAGGCTGCATACGCGCGCGCCCCCGACGCCCGTGCCCGCGCCATGGTCGCGGTGCAGCTCGGCTGGGTCGCGTCGAAGCTCGGCCGGCTCGACGAGGTGCTCGCGCGTGTGCGCGAGGCGCGCGCGTTGCTGGGGTCGACCGCGGCGCCCGGGCAGCCCGCGCCGAACCCGCCCGTCTTCGACGCGTTGCTCGCCGACGCGTTCATGCGCCTGAACCGCTACGCCGACGCGGTCGCACCCGCGAAGGCATGCACCGAGCGCGCGCCCGAAAACGTTCACGCGTGGAGCGTGTACGCGGCGGCGCTCGTCGCGATCGGCGATCACGCGAACGCGCTCGCCGCCGCGCGCGAGGGGCTCGAGCTGGCGCCGCGCGATCCGGGCCTCCTGGCCTCCCAGGCGACCGCGCTCGCCGCGCTCCGCGATCCCCAGGCGCAGGCGGCGCAGGCCGCATACGTTCGGTTCCGCAAGCCCGACGAGGCAGCGACGCTGCGCATCCGCTGCGCCAAGGGGGAGGCGCGCTGCAAGCGGAACCGCAACCCGGTGCAGACGATCGTGCTGCGCTGAGCGTTACTTCAAGAAGTAGCGCGCGACGAGATCGAGGCGCAGGTAGTCCGTGCCCTGCTTCAGATCGTCGGAGAACACCGCGCCGATGTCGATCTTGCCGAGCGCGTAGAAGCCGCCGAGCGAGATCGGGATGAAGTCCTTGAACAAGAACGCGTTCGCCGTGTTCGAGACCCGCACGTGCGCGAGGTTGAGCATCGCGAGCACGTAGAGCTCGGGCTTGGCCTGGTAGCCGACACCCACCGGCAGGTCGAGCGCGATCGCACCGCCGCCGTTGAGCCCGATCGCGAGCTGATAGGGCAGCGGCGGCAGCGCGAACGAGAGCTTCGACAGGCTGGCCGTCGTGGCGGGAATCGCCGGCACGCCGCTGACGAGCGACGCCTTCGGTGACAGCCGGTAACGCGCCCACGCACCGATCTGGAAGCTGACCAGCGTGCGCGTCGACGTGGTCATCATCGTCGGATCGGTGAGCGAGTAGAAGTCGACCGCGAGCCCGCCGGCGAGCGCGACGTCGAGCTTGGCATCGTGCACGGCGAGGTAGGCGGCGTGCAGCGTGAGCGGCCCCTTGGCCGAGCCGGGGCTGAGGCCGGGTGCGTAGTCGGCGCCGATCTCGAGCTGGTCGCTGACCCCGTAGCTCGCACCGAGCGCGAGGCTCTCCGAGGTCGTCGTCTGGTCCACGCCCGCCGCATCCGGCAGCGTGAGCGCGTTGACGCGCAGGCCGCCGTGAAAGGCGAGCTTGTCCTTCGGGCGCGTCAGCGGGCGGCTGTTGATCGCGAGCGGCCTCGCACCCGGCGGCAGCTCCGCCGCCGGCTCGTCGTCCTCGACCGGGTCTTCGTCGTCGACGCCGGGCACCGGGATCGCGGCGACCCGGCGCTCGGGCGGCTCGTCATCGAGCTCGATCTTGTCGAGGTCGCTCGACGAGGTCATGTCGACCTCGGCCGGCTCGGCCTCGTCGCGGTCGTCGCGGTCGTCGCGGTCGTCGCGGTCGTCGCGGTCGTCGCGGTCGTCGCGGT
>DAIRFU010000750.1:0-3420 GCA_036794935.1 Kofleriaceae bacterium
CTCGCCACGCCTTGTCGAGATCGATGGTCGGTACCGTGATCTCGGTCTGCTCTCCCTTCGCGGGTATATTGGGATTGAGGACGGTCGCCGAGCCCGAGATGTTCGATGGATTCAAGAAGAACGGCGCCTCACCCATGTCGGACGGATAGCCGACGACGGCCCAGAGCCCCTTCACACGCGGCCACCCGTTTTGGTCGATGTGCCACTTGGTCTCTTCCGCCATCTTGGGATTTGCATTAACCGCGAGGCCCAGTGCGTCGCGTCCGATCCGGTCCGCCGCGTAGCACGTGAAATAGCCCACGTTCGAACCGAGGTCGATGAACGTCTTGACCGTGCGATCGACGAACGGATCCTGGTACACGTGCCTCTGAAAGATCTCGTCGGCCATGAGCAGGCTTTCGCCGTAGCGGACGCGATAGCGAGAGCCGCCGGGCAAGGTACGCCGGATCGGCCGGATCGAAAGGAGCTTCGAGGCGAGCTCGACGAGCTTGAGTGCCTTGATCGCACGGTGAAACTCGGGGCGGAGCTGGAGCCGCGACATCAGTGTCGGTTTCAGGATAGGCGAGCTTTCCACAGCGCAAGGCTTACCACACGCTGCCGTCGAGCACGGCGCTCACCGAGCCCTCGGATCGCGGCGCTGCAGCTACAGCGCGAGGCCGGTGACCCAGCGCACGCTGCTCGCGATCTGCTCGACGAACGCGGGCTCTTGCCAGCGCTCTGGCCCGTGGCCCAGCGACGTGTAGAGCACGCGGCCGATGAGCCGCTCCTGCGCCCAGATCACGGGATGATCGGCGCCCATGGTGCCGCCCGTGTAGGTCGTCTCGTCGACCGTGGCGAGCACGTCCACGCCGAGGCTCGACCGTGGATTCGATTTGAAGTTGTACCACTCGTCGCTCGCGATCCAGGGTCCGGCCGGAACGTTCCGCATCGCGGCATGCGAGGGCAGCGCGATCGTCACGGTCGCCTGCTGGACGTCGGCCTGGCTCTCGAAGGAGGCCACGATCATCGACTGGTAGAACGGCCACTCGGACTCGGTGTCGGCCGCCGAGTGGAGGCCGAGCCAGCCACCGCCATGACGTACGAACCGTTCGAGCGCCGCCTTGCCGTCTGCGTCGACGATGTTGTTGCCACTCGTGTACAGAAAGATCACGGCACGGTAGCGCTCGAGGTTGTCGTCCGTGAGCTCCGTTGGTTCCTCGGTGAAGTCGACGGTGATGCCTTCGGTCACGAGCCGTTCGGGAAGCGCTGTCATGGCAGCGGCGAGCGCGTCGTCGTGGCGGACGCCCAGCGCGCGCGTGTAGACGAGCACGTGGTCGGTGTCGTCGATCATCGCGGGATCGTCGCTGCAGGCGGTGAGCACGATCAGGAGGAGCGACAGCCAGCGAAGCACCACGATCTCGTATACACCAGGTCGGGCTGGACCGGGACGTGCGATCGGCCACGTGCTGTGTGGACGAGGCGTGCTTCAGTTGCGGTCGGGCAGGTCGATGTCCAGCCGTGCTCGTCCCGCCGCGATCGCGTCGAGGATCCTCCGTAGTGCGGATCGCTTCGGTTGCGGCTGCTGCTGTACCTGCTCGACAGCCGCCAGCCAGATCGCCGGCGTGATGATCCGCCTCACGGCGTCGTGCACGGCGAGTCCGACTTGCTGTCAAACGACGCGCAGCCATCGGGCAGCTCGACGCCATCCGTCGGATCGAGTGGAACGCCCTCGTCACCGGGGGCTTCGGTCTCGTCCTGCCCGTCCGTGGGCTGTGGAGGTGCGCCGGTGTCGGCCTCGGTGACACAGGCTCCGAGCGCGAGGCCGACCACGAGCGCGATGCAGTTCAGCTTCCCCATGTGCGCGACATCGAGCACGAAGCGTGCCTCCGCATCCTGCCGCCTGCTCGCGCGTTTGCGCGATCGCCGCGTGTCGCGCGACCGCGGCTGCGACATGGCGCGACCCGTCGCAGTCGTGGCGACTCAACATAGGATGATCACGCAGATCCGGGCCGTGAGGCGCATCATTGCGTACCGCCCGGCCGCCCGTGCTAAGAGGGGGAACGTGGCTTCGCCGACGCTGTCGATCGTGGCTCCCGCCTACAACGAGGAGCGCAACATCCCCGCGTTCCTCGCGGCGATGATCCCGGTCCTCGAGGGCATCGGCGACACGTTCGAGATCGTCTTCGTCGACGATGGCAGCCGCGACGGCACGCTCGGCATGCTCGCGGCGGCGGCGTCGCAGGATCCGCGGATCAAGGTCATTGGTCTGGCCCGCAACTTCGGCAAGGACATCGCGCTGTCGGCGGGACTCGCGCACGCGTCGGGCAACGCCGTGATCCCGATCGATTGCGATCTCCAGCATCCACCCGCACTGATCCCGCAGTTCGTCGCGAAGTGGCGCGAGGGCCACGACATGGTGATCGGGGTGCGCAGCAAGCGCGACGAGGAGGGCTGGCTGCGCCGCAACCTGTCCCGGACCTACTACAAGGTAATGCGCTCGATGACGAGCGTCGAGATCCCGCCGAACGCGGGCGACTTCCGCCTGCTCGATCGCAAGATCATCGACGTCATCAACAAGATGCCGGAGCGTCACCGCTTCATGAAGGGCATCTTCGCGTGGCCCGGCTTCAAGGTCGCCTCGGTCGAATTCCAGGCGAACGTGCGGTCGAACGACACGCGATCGAGCTGGAGCTTCTTCAAGCTCTGGCGGTTCGCACTCGACGGCCTGTTCTCGTTCTCGACCGCGCCGCTCAAGCTGTGGACGTACATCGGCCTCTTGTCGGCGGGAGGCGCGTTCGTCTACTTGTTGATCACGCTGGCCCAGAAGCTGTTCTGGGGGATCGACGCACCGGGCTACGCGTCGTTACTCGTCGTGCTGTTGTTCTTCAACGGCCTGCTCATGATCAGCAACGGCATCCAGGGCGAGTACATCGCGCGCATCTTCGAGGAGGTGAAGGGGCGGCCGCTCTACGTCGTCGGCGAGACGTTCAACCTCGAGCAGAAGCCCCAGGTCGTTTCGGTGGCGGACCTGGCGCCGATCAAGCCCGAGAAATCGAGCAAGGAAACGGCGGGAGCCCGGTCGCAAACGTGAGCCGCAAAGCCTGGCTCGCATGGTGCGCGATCATCGTGCCGGTCTGGCTCGTGCTGGTGCTGGGCACGCACTGGGAGCCGGTGCTGCGCGACAGCTGGGGCCACCTCCGCTGGCACCGCGGGCACGAGCTCGACCTGACGAACCTGTGGCTGTACGCAAAAGGCCAGTACGTGCACAACAACCCGCGGCTGGGCCAGGTCATGAGCCTGCTGCTCCACACGCCGGGGCCGTGGCACACGATCGTCACGCCCATCGTCGAGCTCGCGCTGCTCTACCTGCTCACGACACTCGTGCTCGGCCGCTGGCCATCGTGGCGTCGCGGCGACGATGCGCTCGTCTTCGCGACGATC
>DAIRFU010000147.1:0-12335 GCA_036794935.1 Kofleriaceae bacterium
GGCTACTGGAGGCGCAAGGACGCGACGCGCGACACGTTCCATGCCCAGCTCGACGGCGGCGCGACGGCGTATCTCCGGACGGGCGATCTAGGCTTCGTGCACGACGGGCAGCTGTTCATCGCGGGTCGGCGCAAGGACCTGCTGATCGTCCGCGGTCGCAACCTCCACCCGCATGACATCGAGCTCGCCGCCGAGCGCGCGCATCCCGCGCTGCGGCCGGGCGCGGTCATCGCGTTCGGGATCGAGTGCAACGGACAGGAAGAGGTCGTGATCGGCTGCGAGGTCGATCCGCGCAGCGGCGCCGATCACGACGAGGTGCTCGCCGCGGTTCGCAAGCGGATCGCGGAGACGCAGGAGCTCGTGCCCCACGCGGTGCTCGTCCTCCGGCGGGGAACGATTCCGAAGACGACGAGCGGCAAGGTGCAACGGCAGGCATGTGCCGGCGAGTTTTCTGCGCTGCGCCTCGAGATCATGCGCGCGAGCATCGCCGATGTGAATCTCGAGGGGTCGCGTCCGGCGCCTCCCAGCTCGCGAGGCCCGGTCGATGCCGATGCGATGCGGCGCGCGGCCGTCGCACGCCTGGGCATCCGCAGTGACTTCGCACCACAGGCGAGGCTGTCGGACGCTGGGATTGGCTACGCAGCGTTGCTGGAGACCGTTCGCGCGCTCGAGGAGAGCCTCGGCGTCACGATTGCGGTCGATGCGTTGCTGGTCCGTCCCACGCTCGAGACCCTGGTGTCCCTCGCGACCGCGCAACCTGCGGTGGCGCCGGCGGCAGCTCGCTCGGTCGCCGAGATCGAGCGGTGGTTCGTCGCGCAGATCGGTCGCCAGCTCGGGCTCGCCGAGAGTCAGATCGAGGTCGACCAGCCGTTCGTCAGCATCGGCCTCGACTCGATGGCCGCGGTCACGCTCGCCGAGCAGCTGAGCCAGTGGCTCGGCTCTCGGGTCTCTCCCACGCTGGCCTGGGACTACCCGACGATCCAGCTCGCCGCGCGCGCGCTGGGACGGGCGAAGAGCTCGGCACCTGCCGATGCAGGCGTGCGAGCGCCCGCGATCGACACCCGGGCTCCACGCACCCACGCCGAGACCGGGGCGATCGCGATCGTCGGGATCGGATGTCGGTTCCCCGGAGCGAGTGGCCCCGATGACTACTGGCGGCTGCTCAAGGACGGGCGGGATGCGATCTCCGAGGTGCCGTCGACGCGCTGGGACTCCGAAGACGCCGACGGTGCGCCCGCGGACTCCGCGATGCGCTGGGGAGGGTTTCTCGATCAGATCGATCAGTTCGATGCCCAGTTCTTCGGCATCTCGGCGCGCGAGGCGGTCCGGGTCGATCCGCAGCAGCGGTTGCTGCTCGAGGTGACCTGGGAGGCGCTCGAGCACGCGGGGTATCCGCGCGAGCGACTGGCCGGCTCGCCCACCGGCGTGTTCGTCGGCATCAGCAGCAGCGACTACTACGCACTCCAGGCGGAGCGCCCCGAGACGCTCGACGCGTACGCCGGGACCGGCAACGCGCACAGCATCGCCGCGAACCGGATCTCGTACTTCCTCGACCTCAAGGGGCCGAGCATGGCCGTCGACACGGCGTGCAGCGCGTCGCTCGTCGCCGTTCACCTCGCGTGCGAGAGCTTGCGGCGCGGCGAGTGCTCGCTCGCGCTCGCCGGCGGGGTGAACCTGATGATGACGAGCCACATCGCCGTCACGTTCTCCCAGGCGCAGATGCTCTCGCCCGATGGTCGGTGCAAGTCGTTCGACGAGAGTGCGAACGGCTACGTGCGCAGCGAAGGCTGCGGTGTGGTGGTCTTGAAGCGGCTCTCGGACGTCGCCGACCACGAGCGCGTCATCGCGGTCATTCGCGGTGGTGCGGTGGGCCACGACGGCCGCAGCAACGGGCTCACGGCACCTAACAGCACGGCACAGCGCGATGTCATGCGCAGAGGCCTCGCGGCGGCGGCGGTGGAGGCGGCCAGCGTCGAGTACGTCGAGGCACACGGTACCGGCACGCGGCTCGGCGATCCGATGGAGCTGGCCTCGATCGCGGCGATCTACGGTGATGGACGCGCGCCGCACGAGCGGTGCCGGGTCGGTTCGGTGAAGACGAACATCGGCCACCTCGAAGCGGCGGCCGGCATCGCTGGACTCGTCAAGGCGGCGCTCATGGTCGAGCGCGGGGAGCTCGTCCCGCATCTCCACTTCAAGCGGCCGACCTCTCATGTCGACTGGACGTCATCGGGCCTCGAAGTGCCCACGCGCCGCATGCCCTGGCGCTCGCGCAGGCGACTCGCCGCCGTGAGCTCGTTCGGGTTTGGCGGCACGAACGCCCACCTGATCATCGAGCAACCGCCGGACCGCGTCGGCAAGCCGGATCGTGGCGAGCGCCCGGCCCACGTCGTCTGCCTGTCGGCAAAGACGCCGGCGGCGCTCGACAAGGTCAAGCACCAGCTGCGCACGTACCTGGCGTCGGATCGCGAAGCGACGCTCGCCGACGTCGCGTACACCGCCAACGCGGGACGCACGCACTTCGCGGAGCGCGTCGCGATGGTCGTCGACTCCGTCGCGTCGCTCGAGGCGAAGCTGCGCGAACCCGGGTCGCGCGCCGACACGACGCGGGCGATCCGCAAGGCGCCACGCATCGCGTTCCTGTTCAGCGGGCAGGGCGCGCAGTACGTGGGCATGGGACGGCACCTCTACGCGACGCAACCGACGTTCCGCGCGGCGATCGACGAGTGCGATCGGCTCGCGCAGGTGCCGCTGGGCCGCTCGCTGTGCGACTTCATCGTGGGCAACGCCGACGAAGGCGTGCTCGAGGACACGCGATACGCGCAGCCGGCGCTGTTCGCGCTCGAATACGCGCTCACGCGTCTGTGGCAGTCGTGGGGGGTGACGCCAGATGTCGTGCTCGGGCACAGCATCGGCGAGTACGCCGCCGCTGCCGCCGCCGGTGTGTTCTCGCTGCGCGACGCGCTCCTGCTCGTCGTCGAGCGCGGGCGGATCATGAGTGCGCAGCCACCGGGCGGAGGCATGCTGGCATGCCTGGGCCGCAAGGATGTCGTCCTCGGCGTGCTCGGCCGCTACGCGCAGCACCTCGCGGTCGCCGCCGACAACGCGCCCCAGAGCGTGGTCATCTCGGGCGAGCAGCGCGCGCTCGATGCCTTCAAGCAGGAGGTCGAGCGAGAGGGCGTCACGACCCAGGCGCTCCGGGTATCGCACGCGTTTCATTCGGCGATGATGGAGGGCGCGCTCGCTCCGTTCGAGGCGATCGCCCGGAGCGTTCCGTGTGCGGCGCCCACGATCCCGCTGATCTCGAACCTGACCGGGCGGCCCTTCGCGGACGGCGAGGCGCCGTCTCCCGCGTACTGGCGCAGGCAGCTGCGCGAGGCGGTGCAATTCGCGACCGGGGCGCAGAGCGCACACGCGCTGGGGTGCGACGTCTTCATCGAGATCGGGCCAGGCTCGAGCTTGCTGACGCTGGGTCGACACGCGACCAGCACGCCACCGGACGTGCTGTGGCTACCGTCCCTGCGTCGAGGAATCGACGACTGGGGGACGCTGCTCGACTCGCTCGCCAGGCTCTACGAGCGTGGCGCGGCGATCGACTGGGACGGATTCGACCGCGACTACAGCCGGCGAACGACGAACCTGCCGGTCTATCCGTTCGAGCGCACGCGCTACTGGCTCGAGGAGAGCACCGCCCGCCGGCCGCACGCCGGATCGAATGGCAAGAATGGTCATCACGCGCCGATCGGAACGGAGATCTACCCGGCCGGCCCGAACGGATCGAACGGACTAAACGGATCGAACGGATCGAACGGATCGAATGGAGCCAGCGGCTCGGTGCTCCATGTGCGTGACGCGTCGGTGCCCGACACCACGAGCGCGATGATCGAGCTGTTGCGCGAGCAGTCGATCGCGTTGCGCAGGATCTCGGAGTCGCTCGGCAGCACCGCCCCGGTGAACGGCCACGTCGCGCCATCGCCGGACGAGAGCAACGTCGTGCTTCAGGAGATCTCCCGCATCTGTGGGTTCCCCGTCGAGCGGATCGCGCTCGATCTGCGGCTGGGATCCGATCTGGGCTTCGACTCGTTGCTCGCGATGGAGCTCCACCGCAAACTCGCGGCCATCTACCCCGCGCTCGCGGGGGCCGAGCGCAACCTGCTCGCGCAGGATGTCACCGTCGCGGATGTGTTGCGCCTGATCCAGCAGCACGTCGCGGGCGGGACCACACCGATCGCCGGTGCGGCTCCACTCGTCAGCCCCTCGCGGGAGAGCTCGCGTGTGACGGTCTCGGTCGCGGCGCCGTCGGCCGAGCCCGCGGCGGTGCCGGCGGTCAAGCACACCCCGGAAGACGCGAACATCGAGCGCTGGCCGGAGCTCCACGCGCTCGAGGAGCGCGCGCTCGACCTCGCAGTGCGCGGCCAGGACAACCCGTACACGCGCACGCGGACCGGCTTCAACTCTGCGCGCGCCGAGTCATCGGGGCGGCCGATCCTGAACTTCGCGGCCTTCAATTATCTCGGGCTCTCGAATCATCCCCAGGTCCGCGACGAGGCCAAGCGCGCGATCGATCAATACGGTACCGGCTGCTCCGCCACGCCGCTGCTGTTCGGCGAGACGCCGCTCCATCACGATCTCGAGGCGACGATCGCGTCGTTCTTGGGCACCGACGATGCGATCGTGTTTCCGGGCGGGCACGCGACCAATGTCGCTGTCGTCGGTCACCTGTACGGGCCCCACGATCTCATCGTTCACGACGAGCTCATCCATGACAGCACGATCCGCGGCTGCATCCTGTCGGGCGCGGCGCGGCGGATGTTCCGCCACAACGACTGGCAAGACCTGGAGCGGATCCTCGCGGCGACGCGTGCGGGCTTCCGCAGGGTGCTGATCGTCCTCGAGGGCACGTACAGCCAGGATGGTGACATCCCGTCGCTGCCACACTTCATCGACGTCAAGAAGAAGTACGCCGCGCAGCTGATGATCGACGAGGCACACTCGATCGGGGTGGTCGGTCCTACCGGCCGCGGCATCGGCGAGCACTTCGGCGTGCAACGCGACGACGTCGATTTGTGGATGGGAACGCTCAGCAAGGCACTCGGCAGCTGCGGCGGTTACATCGCAGCGAAGGCGGCGATCGTGCGCTACCTGCGGTTCACCACGCCGCTGTTCATCTTCGCCACCGGCATCACGCCCGGCGACGCGGCCGCGGCGAGGGCGTCGCTTCGCGTGCTTCAGGCGGAGCCCGAGCGGGTGAGCCGGCTGCAGCGACTCGTGCGCATGTTCGTGGCCGGTGCCCGCGAGCGCGGTCTCGATACGGGCGTCGCCGGACCGTCGGCGATCGTGCCGATCATCCTGGGCGACTGGCACCGCACCATCGCGGCATCCAATGCGCTCCACGAGCGCGGGATCAATGCGATGCCGATCGGTCACCCGGCGGTTGCAAAGGATGCATGCCGGCTGCGGTTCTTCATCAACGTGGAGCACACGGAGGATCAGCTGCGGATGGCACTCGATGCCGTCGCCGAGCTGGCCGGTTCGCGCGCCCCGACGTCTTCACTCGACGTGTCGGCCGGGCAACCGGGCAACGGCACCGCAACGCAGAGAGGCAGCGGCAGGATGATCCAGAACGCAACGAAGAGCTCGCAGCCCGAGGTCCTGGTCGCCGGCGCGACCGGCTTCATCGGTAGTCGCCTGACGGAGCGACTCGTCGACGCAGGTACGCGCGTACGCGTGCTCGTCCGCCCGGGCAGTAACCGCCAGCGGCTGGAGTCCCTCGGGGTCGAGCTCGTCGAGGGCACGCTCGAAGACACGGCCAGCTTGCGCCGCGCGACGCACGGTATCCGCGTCATCTACAACTGCACCGGACTGTCCACCGACTGGGCGCGGTGGTCCGACTTCGATCGCACGAACGTGGCCGGCGTGAAGAACCTGCTCGAAGCCGCGGTGAGCGCGGGCACGACGCAGCGGTTCCTTCACCTGAGCACGACCGACGTGTACGGCTACCCCGTCCAGGCATGCGACGAGAGCACCGCGCCGCGCGATGTCGGGCTGCCCTACAACCGCAGCAAGCTGCTCGGCGAGCAGGCCGTCCTCGAGTGCCACAAGACCACCGGGCTCCCGGTGACCATCGTCCGTCCGGTCACGGTCTACGGCCCTCGCAGCAAGGACTGGGTGATCGAGATCGGCAAGCTGCTTCGCCAGGGCAAGATGATGTTCGTCGACGGCGGGCACAGCGCCGCTGGCCTGCTGTATATCGACAACGCGGTCGACGGCATCGTCGCCGCTGCCAACGCGGCGAGCACGAACGGGCTCGTCTACAACCTGCGCGACGGCTCGAACGAGACCTGGCGCGAGTACGTCAACGCACTCGCGACCGGTATGAAGCTCCCGCCGGTTCGCAAGAGCATCTCCTCGCGCCTCGCGCTCGGGGTGGCGCGCGTCTCCGAGGCCGTCTATGGCGGCTTGCGCGTCAAGTCGCGGCCGCTGCTCACGCGCCACGCCGTCTACCTGATGAGCCGGGACCAGGCCTACGGGATCGAGCGGGCACGACAGGATCTGTCGTTCACGCCGTCCGTCGACTTCGAGACGGGCGTCGCTGCCTGCTTGCGCTGGCTCGAGAGCGACGAGGGGCGCGCGTGCATCCAGGCATGAGCACGGGGTCGAGAACGCCATGATCAGCGGTACAGACAGGGAGCGCGCCGCGCGGCGCAACGCCCAGCGCTTGCTCCCCACGCTGCGAGAGCGGTCCACGGCGCGCCTTCGCCTGTATTGCTTTCATCACGCCGGAGGCAGTCCTTCGACGTACCGTGACTGGTCGCCGGAGCTGCCGGGTGACGTCGAGGTCGTTCCCGTGCTGTTGCCGGGACGCGGGCTCCGGTTGCGCGAGCAACCGTATACGAGCATGGCGCCGCTCCTCGACGGCGTCCTGACCGCCATCGAGCCGACGCTCGACAGACCGTTCGCGTTCTTCGGGCACAGCATGGGTGCGCTCGTCGCGTTCGAGCTCGCGCACGCGCTCGAGGCCTCCGGCGGAGTCGGGCCGCTGCAGGTCTTCGTATCCGCGTGTGCGCCGCCCCATCGCCAGACAGCTCCCGAGCGGCGCAGGCACGACCTCGACGATGGCAGCCTCATCCGGCTCGTGAAGCTCCTCGGTGGGGGCGGCGACTGGAGCCTCGACGACACGGACATCATCCGCAGGCGGCTGCCGCTGCTGCGCGCGGATCTCGCCGTGTGCGAGACCTACGAAGTCGGCGATCGCGCGCCGCTCGGCTGCCCGTTGACCGTCTACGGAGCCGTGAACGATCCGATCGTCTCCGTGACCGAGCTCGACGAGTGGCGAGACTACACGGCGGCGTCGTTCCTCAGGCGCGTGTTTCCCGGCGGTCACTTCTTCCTGATGGAGCACGCTCGCAGCCAGATGCTGCGCTTGCTCGGCCGGGAGCTCGACGTGTTGATCGAGCGGCACGGCGATCCCATGTGCCTCGAGAGGAGCGCGTCGTGACGGCCGCCGAGCGGCGCCTGAGAGGGGTCCAGCGCGCGAGCGCGATCTACGACCTGATCGCGATCACGCCATTCGCGCTCCCGGGCGTCGCGGCCTGGGAGATCGGCCAGCTGCACGCGGTCGCGACCCAGCTGGGCATTCCCGGTGACTTCCCCGCGTTCTTGCCGACGCACTTGTTCTTCGCGAACGTGTTTGGCATCTTCACCATCACCTGGTCCGTGCTGCGACTTCGCGACACGGCCCCGAAGTACGCGCTCTATGACGTGATCCTTCGGTTCGCCTTTGCCAGCACGATGCTCGCCTACGTGCTCGTGTACGACGTCACGCGCGTGCTGCTGCTGTTTGTTGCATTCGAGCTGTTGTGGGGCGGGTTGCAGTTGTTCGCGTACACCGGCCGCCGGACCGTCCCTCGGCGCTTCCCGGTGGACGCCACATCTCGTTGATTCCGGAGATCCAAGATGCGAAATCGTGCTGCTTTCATCTTCGCGCTGGCGACTGCATCCGTCGTGCTCTGCGCTTCGCGCCCCTCTCGCGCTGACGAGCTGAAAGACCTCGTGCACCGCGCCGACTTCGTGCTGCGCGGCAAGACGACCGCTGCCGTCGTCCACATGGACGTGCACAAGAGCACGTACGAGCGCCGCTACAGCATGGTGTACTGGGATGACTCGCACGGCCACGGTGACCGCGTGCTCGTGAAGATCCTCGGGCCTGCGCAGTGGCGCGGGCAAGGCACGCTCAAGGTTGGCGGCAAGCTGACCGTCTACAACCCGAGCGCCGATCGAATGACGGTCCTCAGTGGCTCCATGCTCGGCGAGAGCTGGATGGGGAGTCACTTCACGAACGACGATCTCGTCAAGCAGACCGATCTGGCCCGCGACTACGTTGCCAAGGAGCTCCGCGCCTGGGACGGGCAGACCGCCGATGGCGACAAGGCTCGCTTCCACCTGATCGAGCTGACGGCGGCACCCCGCGCGCCGGTCGTGTGGCCAAAGCTCCAGCTCGAGCTCTACGTCGCGGGCGATCAGGTGATTCCCACCAAGGAGACGTTCTTCTTTCGTGCGAAGGACAAGAAGCCCATCCGCACGATGACGTTCAGCGACGTGAAGAAGCTGAGCGGACGCGTCGTTCCGAGCGTGCTCACGCTCCACGTCGCGAGCAGCCCGAAGGAATACACGAAGCTGACCTACGACACGCTCAAGTTCGACGTGGCGATTCCGGACAGCAAGTTCACCGAGCGAGCGCTGAGGCAATAGTGAGTGCACTAGGATTGGTTCTCCGGATCGCCTGGAGAAATCTCGAGCGCAATCGGCGGCGCACGCTGATCACCGGTGCGGGCATCGCGCTGGGCGCGACGATGTGCATCGGCGCGATCGGCATCCTCGACGGGCTCGATCAGCAGATCGTCAAGTCCGTGACCGACGTCGAGCTCGGCCACGTGCAGGTCCATGCCCCCGACTACCTGCGGTCTCGCAAGCTTCGCGAGACCATCGATCCAGCCCAGCTCGTACCCACGATCGAGCACACGTCCGACGTCATCGGCGTCGCGCCGCGCGTCTACGGGTGGGGCTTCGCGGCGAAGGACCTCCAGTCCGCGGGCGTGCAGCTGATGGGGGTGGATCCGCAGCGCGAGCCAACCGTCACGACGGTGCTCGTCGGTGCATCGCTGCCGGTCGCGCCGACGCCCTGGAAGAAGGCCGAGCCGCTCACCGAGGAGCAGCGGGCTCGAGACGCGGCGCTGACGCAGGCGGCGACCGAGGCTGCCATCGCCGAGATCGAGAACCTCGACGCGCCGGGTACGGAACCGACCGAGGCCGGCGCGGTTCGCGACCAGACCCGTTCGCTGCTGGCCCAGGTCGCCCCGCGGCCCGATGCGCCGCTGCCCGCGCTGCTCGGCGTGGGGCTGGCGAAGAAGCTGGGCGTCAAGCAAGGAGACACGCTCGATGTCCTGTCCCAGGACATCAACGGCGTGCAGGTCGACGTGGAGATCCGCGTCGCCGGAACACTGCGGACATCGAGCGCCGCACTGGACCGCACTCGCATCGTGATGAACTGGCGGGACCTGCAACGCATGCTCGGTCTCGACGGCAAGGTCCACGAGCTGGCGCTGCGGGTCGACGACCCGGACCGAGCGTCCGACATTGCGGCAGCCCTGAAGCAATCGCCGCAGTTCGCGGAGCTCGACGTCGAGGGCTGGAAGCAGCTACGGCCCGATGCACTCGCGATCGTAGGCGCGAACGAGGCCCTGTCGGCGACGCTCGTGTTCCTGATCTTCCTGGTCGCTGGCCTCGGGGTCACGAACACGATGCTGATGAGCATTCTCGAGCGCAAGCGCGAGTTCGGCGTGCTGAAGGCGCTCGGCATGCGACCCGTGGCGCTCATGGGGATGGTGGTGGCGGAGACCGTGTTCCTCGCGCTGCTGGCCTGTGCTGTAGGCCTGATCGGCGGGTTCGTGCTCGACGAGGTGCTGCTGCACGTCGGTCTGCACACGTCGCAGGCGGCGTTCTCGCTGGCCGGGACGAGCGTCGATCCCGTGCTGCGCGCGGCCATCACGGCGAAGGGGCTCCTCGTGCCGGTCGTCTCGCTGATCTTCATGGCTGTCGTCGCGGCGCTCTATCCGGCCATCTCGGCGGCTCGGGTGCAGCCTGCGGTCGGGATGAGGGAGCTCTGATGCTGCTGCGTATCGCCCTTCGCAATCTGCTGCGCCAGCGTCGCCGGACGCTCATCCTGGTGATCACGATCGTCTTCAGCCTCGCGATGCTCCTGGTGTTCACCGGGCTCGCGGACGGCGGCCACCAGGCGATGGCCGATATCGGCGTCCGCATGGGCCTTGGCCACGTCGTCGTGTATCCGGCCGGCTATCGCGACGATCCGGGCCTGGATCGCCTGATCGAGGATCGCGGCCCCGTCGAGGCAGCCGTCAAGCAGCTCGGCTCCGAGGTCGAGTACGTCGTGCCGAGACTCCGCGCCGATGGGCTCGTCCAGGCGGGGACCACGGCGATCGGTGTCACCATCTCCGGCGGCGATCCGGCGATCGAGCCGCTCGTCTCTCACATCTCGTCCCCGGACGTCCTCGTGCAAGGCGGCACGCTCGCCTCGTGTGCCGATGGCGGCGCAGGTGAGCTGCCACCGGCGCTGATCGGTCAAGAGCTGGCGAAGAGTCTCGCGGTGCACGTCGGGGACCGGGTCGCGCTCAGCGTGCGCCCGCGTGGTGCCACCGACATGCACCTCGGCGCGTTCGAGGTCTGCGGCATCTTCGCGACCGGCGTGCGCGATGTCGATTCGTTCTGGGTCGAGGTCCCGCTGGACGAAGCGCAGCGACTCACCAACGCCGGCGCCGGCGTCACCATGCTCGCGCTGCTACTCGAGCGCGCCGACGAGTCCGCGAGCGTGGCCGACCGGCTCGCGACCTCGCTGCACCGGACCGATCTCGAGGTCCTGCCCTGGCAGGAAGCCGCGCCCGAGCTGTACGCGGCGATCGCGGTGGACGAGGGCGGCATGTACGTCTTCATGATCATCATCTTCGTCGTGGTCGCAGCCGGGATCCTCAATGCCCTGCTGATGAGCGTGCTCGAGCGGACCCGCGAGTTCGGCGTGCTGCTCGCGCTCGGTGCCACGCCGCTGCGCGTGGTCGCGATCGTCATGTACGAGGCAGTCGCGCTCGGGATCCTGTCCGTCGGCCTCGGTCTCGGGATCGGTCTCGCCGGCAATCATTACCTCGCGACGCACGGGCTCGACTACAAGGAGCTGTTCGGCCAGAGCCTGGAGACGGGCGGAATCCTCCTGCCCGACAAATTCTACGCCGTACTGGCACCGGACAAGGCTCTGTGGAGTGCGGTCGCCGTGATGGCGCTCGTGCTGCTCGGCGCCGTCTATCCGGCCATTCATGCGGCGCGCTTTCAACCAACCAAAGCGATGCACCATGTCTGACTCCAAGCTTGTCGTCGACGCTCGGCACCTCACCAAGACCTATAAGCAGGGAAAGCTCGAGGTCAACGCTCTTCGCGGCGTGTCCCTCGAGGTGACGTCCGGAGAGTTCGTCGTGCTCGCCGGGCCCTCCGGCTCGGGGAAGACCACGCTGCTGAACCTGATCGGCGCGCTCGATAAGCCCACCTCGGGAGAGCTGTTCGTCGACGGCAGCAACCTCGAGACGATGTCGCGCGCCGAGCTGGCCACGTTGCGGCGCGACCGTGTCGGCTTCGTGTTCCAGGCCTACAACCTGTTGCCTGTCCTGACCGCGCTCGAGAACACGGAGCTCGTGCTCATGCTGCGCGGGATCAGCGCGTCGGAGCGGCGCGAGCGTGCCGCGCAGATGCTGTCGGTCGTCGGCCTGTCGACGATGATGGACCGCCGTCCCAACGAGCTGAGTGGTGGGCAACAGCAGCGGGTGGCCGTCGCTCGCGCGATCGCCGCCGCGCCGTCGTTGATCCTCGCGGACGAGCCGACCGCGAACCTCGACTCCAAGACGGCCGAGTCGCTGATGGATCTACTGTCCGAGCTCAACACGAAGCGCGGCATGACGTTTCTGTTCAGCTCGCACGATCCGCGGGTGATCGGGCGCGCCAAGCGGATCGTCTACCTCGAGGATGGCCAGATCACGTCCGACGGCGAGGCCGTGCGGAGAGGTGCATGAGACCTGGTTCGCGCTGCGCGCTCCTCGCGGTCGTGGTCACCTGGTGCTGTGCGGTCCCGGCGAACGCGATCGTGCTGTCGGAGGATCCGCTCAGCGGTGACAGCCTCGACCTCGGCGCGACCGCGCGGTCGTTCAACTACATCATGGACGGCGGCTTGCTCGACGCACCCGGTCTCGACCCGGATGCGAGCACCGCCGGCACCACCA
>DAIRFU010000148.1:0-2070 GCA_036794935.1 Kofleriaceae bacterium
GGCTCGACCGCATCGCGAAACTGTCTCTCGTGAATGAGCGCCGCCGCTCTCTCGTGCGCGGTCCTCGCCGCATCAGCCTCCGACATGCCAGCATCCTACCGGACGCCGCCGCGACGCGAGCGTGCCATCCCGATGTCGTCGAGGAACGGAACGGCGCGCTACGGCCGGAACGGCTGCTCGTCTTTGCCGCGGACCGGGTTCGCGAGCCGGCGCGCCACGGCGTCCTGCTCGTCCTTGGTCAGCCGGCGGACGTACACGCCGGCGGCATCGATGCTGCGCGCGCCGAAGAAGCCCTCGGAGACCGCGTACTCGACCTCGATGATCATGTAGGGGTCGTCACCGATCCACATCAGCTCGTGCTTGCGCGGGATGCCGACCCACGAGCTGAGCGTGAACTTGTCTCGCGAGCCATCCTCGTTGAGGACGACCATCGTGATGCGCTCGGTAGCGGTCATTCGCCAGCGAACCCTAGCACGTCGAGCATGTCGTAACGACCCGGCGGCTTGCCGACGACCCAGGCGGCCGCCCGCAGCGCGCCGGCGGCGAAGATCGTGCGCGAGGTCGCGCGATGCGCGATCTCGATGCGCTCGGCGCCGCCGAAGAAGTATGCGACGTGCTCGCCGATGACATCGCCGCCACGCACCGACGCGACCCCGATCTCGCCGCGCGGCCGGGCGCCGACGTCGCCGTCGCGAGCGTGGCGCTTGACCGCGTCGTAGTCGACGCCGTGGCCGGCGGCGATCGCGCGCGCGATCGCGAGCGCGGTGCCAGACGGCGCATCGCGCTTGGCGCGGTGGTGAGTCTCGACGACCTCGGCATCCCACTCGGGGCCGAGCACCTTGGCGGCCTGACGGACGAGGCCGAGCACGAGGTTGACGCCGAGCGAGAAGTTGGCGGCGACGACGATGGGAGCGACGGCCGCTAGCGCGGCGAGCGCGCGCTCGTGGGACTCGCCGAGGCCGGTCGTGCCGATCACGGCGGGTGTCTTGCGCGCGAGCGCGGCCTCGGCGGCGGCACGCGTGGCATCGGGCGACGTGAAGTCGATGTAGACGTCGGCGGCGGCGAGGCCGGCCGCGAGGTCGGCACCGGCGGTGATGCCCGGCGCGACCTGGGTACCGAGGACGGCGGCACCCGCGCGATCGATCGCGGCGGTGATGCTGACGTCACGCCGGCCGGCCGCGGCATCGAGCACCGCGCGGCCCATGCGCCCGGACGGACCGAGCACGCAGACGCGAGCGGTCACAAGAGGCCCTGCGTGCGCATCTCGGTGCGGAGCTCCTCGAGGAGCTTCGGCGTGCAGCCGACGAGCGGCAGCCGGATCTCCTGCGAGCAGCGGCCGAGCAGCGAGAGCGCGGCCTTGGTCGGCGCGGGGCTCGGCTCGGCGAACAGCAGCTGGTTGAGCGCGCGCAGCTTGTGGTGGATCTTGCGCGCGCGCATCCAGTCGCCGGCCTTCGCGGCGTCCCACATGTCGCTCATGTCGCGCGGCGCGATGTTGGAGACCACCGAGATCACGCCGTGACCGCCGCACGCGTAGAGCGGGAACGCGGTGCCGTCGTCACCCGACAGCACGGAGATGCGATCGCCGACCTTCGCGATCAGCTCGCTGCCGCGGACGAGGTTGCCGGTCGCGTCCTTGATCGCGATGACGTTGTCGAACTCGACGAGCCGCACGACGGTGTCGGTGAGCAGATCGCACGCGGTGCGCGACGGCACGTTGTAGAGGACGATCGGCAGCTTCGATGCCTTCGCGAGCGCCTCGAAGTGGCGGAACAGGCCTTCCTGGTTCGGCCGGTTGTAGTACGGCGTGACGTGGAGCAGCGCGTCGGCGCCGGCATCCTCCGAGGCCTTGGTCAGCGCGAGGGCCTCGCTCGTCGCGTTGCCGCCGGCACCCGCGATCACCGGCACCCGGCCGCGCGCGGCCTTGACGGTCGCCGCGATCACCGCGACGTGCTCGTCGACATCGAGTGTCGCCGACTCGCCGGTGGTGCCGACGGGCACGAGGCCGTCGACCCCGCTGTCGATCTGCCACTCGACGAGCTTGGCGATCCCCTCGAAGTCGACCTTGCCGTC
>DAIRFU010000148.1:2080-12333 GCA_036794935.1 Kofleriaceae bacterium
CGCGAAACGGTGTCACGAGCGCGGTGAGACAACCTTCGATGGTCGTTAGCTTCGCCATGCTGTCCTCATACCGCTAACGCCCAGCGCGTGGAAGCAATTCCGCGGGCATAGCGGACTGCGCGATTCCCCGACGGAAAGACCACCGTTAGGACGATTCATCGCCGGCGCCAGATCGCCGAAGCTTCCCGCTGGGGTGTCGCAGGACCTGTCTGAAGGAAGCATTCTCGCCGACCGGTATGTCATCGAGCAGCGCCTCGGTGACGGGTCGATGGGGACGGTGTATCGCGCGCGGCACGTCAAGTTCGGCCGCGAGTTCGCGATCAAGGTTCTTCACCGCAGCCTGACCGACGATCCGAAGGTGCTGCGCCGGTTCGAGCGCGAGGCCGAGCTCGCCGGCCGACTGCGGCACACGAACGTCGCGGCCGTCGTCGACGTCGGCGCCACGGTCGGCCCGGCCGGCGCGGTCCACTTCATGGCAATGGAGTTCGCGCCCGGCACGAGCATCGCGGCGCTGCTCGACGATGGAGCGATCTCGGAGACGCGCCTGCTCGATCTCGTCAAGCAGCTCTGCAGCGGGCTCCAGCACGCGCACGACGTCGGCCTCATCCACCGCGACTTCAAGCCCGAGAACGTGATCATCGAGCAGCTCGCCGGCGGCCGCGAGATCGCGCGCATCGTCGACTGGGGCGTCGCGATCCTGCTCGACGACGCGGGCGATCCCGAGGGCGAGCGGCTGACGACGAAGGGCATCGTGCTCGGCACGCCGCACTACATGGCGCCCGAGCAGGCGCGCGGCATCTCGCTCGATCACCGCGTCGACATCTACGCGCTCGGGTTGATGTGCTACGAGCTGCTCACCGGCGTGTTGCCGTTCGACGGCGACGGCGTCGATATCGCGCGCGCGAACCTCGAGTCACCGACACCACCGATGCGCGAGCGCGCGCCGCACGTGCACGTCGATCCGGTGCTCGAGGCACTCGTCCGCCACCTGCTCGAGAAGGACCCCGACGCGCGGCCGCCGAGCGCGGATGCCGTGCGCGAGCTGTTCGAGCTGTACGACCGCGACCGCGCGGGCTGCGCTCTCCTGCTCGGCGCCGAGCTGCCCGAGGATATGCAGCGCGCCGACGCTCCGGCCGAGGGGCCGACGCCGGGCGAGCCCGCGGCGCATCACGCCGACCCCGAGCGCGAGCGCGACACGGCGACGATCGCGCCGCAGCGCGAACGCCGGCGGCTCGCGCTGGTCGCGGGCATCTTCGCGGGCGCGCTCGCGATCCTGCTGTGGCTCGGGCTGCGCGGCGGCGAGGAGCACGGCCCACCGGCCGCCGGCGCGGGCGTGCGCGACGAGGTCACCGTGATGCCGATCGTGCAGGAGGGGAGCGCCGAGACCGCGCCCAGCTCGCCGGTCGCGCTCGCCGAGGAGCCGCCGGTGACCGTCCCGGTGCAGGCAGCGGTCCGCCGGCCCGGCAGGGTGGCCGCGCGCACCGAGCCGGCGACACCGCCACGGCGCACCGCCCCGCCGCCGAGCGCCGCCGAGGTCGCGACGCTCTACGGCGCGCTGGGCCGCGAGCTCAAGGTGCTCGAGGACGCGCACGGCATGGAGTCGACGATCGATCTGTGGCCGCGCTACCGCTGGATCCGGATCAACGAGTGGCTCGGCACGCCCGAGCGCCGCGCGAAGGTCGCGCGCATCCTCGAGCAGCTGCGCAGCGATGCCCGGGCCGGCCGCTGACCTACGACTCGTGGTCGGGGTTCGGCGGCAGGTTGATCATCTCCTCGGGGAACTTGCTCGCGACGTACGTCAGGATGTCGCGGATCGAGAGCAGGCCGAGCACCTTGCCGCGATCGTCGACGATCGGTAAGTGCCGGCGGCGCCCCTGGAGGAGCAGTCGCATCGCCTCGGCGACCGACTCGTACGGGCGCACGACGGTCGGGTGCGGCGTCATCACGTCCTTGACGAGCACGTGGGACCACAGCGCGTCGTCGTGATCGATGCGGCTGACCAGATCGCGCTCGGTGAAGATGCCGACGAGCGCCCCCTGCTCCTCGACGAGCACGGCACCGCGGCTCTTGGCCGTCATCGCGTCGACCACCTTCCACATCGGATCGCCGACGTCGACGGTCGCGTGCGGCCGCGGTGGCAGATCCGAGACCTGCGTGACCACGAGCGTGCGCATGCCGCCGCTCAGCTCGCTGCTCGGCGGGATCATCCACCACCTCCGAGGTCGACGAGATCGATCACGTCGGAGATATCGCTCTTCGGCGCGACCGCGCGCGGGGTCGCCTCGATCTCGTCGAACACGTCACCGAGGTGGCGCATGACGTCGAACACGGTGAGCACGCCGAGGATCGCGCCGTCGTCGTCGACGATCGGCACGTTGCGAAAACCCTCGATCGCCATCCAGTTGATCGCGAACGCGACGCCGTCGCGCGGCCGCAGCGTGCGCGGGCTCCGGGTCATCACGGTGCCGAGCGGGAGCTGCTGCGGGTCCTTGCGCTGCGCGGCGACGCGGTTGAGGAAGTCGCGCGACGTGAAGATGCCGACGAGCGCGCCGTCCCCGGAATGGCCGGCGGGGTCGACGACGAGCACGCAGTCGTGCGACTCCCGGCTCATCGCGTCGAACGCCCTTCCGACGACATCGGTCCCGGCGAATCGCGGGACACTCCTCGTCCAGCCTATCTCCTCGATGGTCTTTTGCAGTCGACGCATACTCCCTCCCTTCTCCTCGACGATACCCAGATCAGATGCGCGACGCGAGCAAAGCCGTACCGCTACGGAGCGGCAGCTCGATCGTGAACCGCGCACCGCGATCACGGCCATCCGAGATCGTAATGCGGCCTCCATGATCGGAGACGATGCGGTGAACGATCGCGAGGCCTAACCCCGTGCCACCCTTCGCTTGCTTCGTCGTGAAGTACGGGGAGAACACCTTGTCCTTGAGCTCCGCCGGGACTCCCGGACCGTTGTCCTCGACGATCAACAGCGCGCGATCATTGGCTTCGCCGCGCCGCGTGGTCACCGTGATGCGGCCGCTCGCACGCGCACCGATTGCGTCACGCGCATTCTCGACCAGGTTGAGCAGGACCTGCGTGAGCTGGCCCTTGTCTCCGTCGAGCTCGGGTAGGTCCTTCGCGAGCCGGGCATCGACCGCGACCGCGCCCTGATAGAGAGTGAGCGCGGAGCGCACGATCTCGTTGAGATCGATGCGCGACAGCTCGGGCTTCGGCATCCGCGCGAAGTCGGAGAACTCGGCGACGATCTTCCTGAGCCGGTCCGCCTCCTCGAGCACGGTGCGCGTCGACTCGTCGAGGATCTCGTCGAACGACGGGTGCTGCTTCTTCCAGCTCTTGCGCAGCGTATCCATCGCCATCTGGATCGGCGTCAGCGGGTTCTTGATCTCGTGCGCGAGCCGGCGCGCGATGTCCTGCCACGCCGCGATGCGCTCGGCGATCACGAGGCGCTCCTTGGACGTCTTGAGGTCCTCCATCATGAAGTTGAACGCGGACGCGACCGCGCCGACCTCGTCCTTGCTGCGCACCGGGACGCGGTGATCGAGATCGCCGCACGCGGCGGCGAGCGAGACCTCGACGAGGAGATCGAGATCGCGCGCGGTGCGACGCGCGACGAGCATGCCGGTGAGCACGACGGCCGCCAGCGCGCCGAGCGCGAGCAGCGCCGAGGTCAGCGTGATGTCGCGCAGGATCTGATCGAGGCCGCCATCGGACACCGCGACCTCGACGAACGCGACGGGCGTGCCGTCGGCCCCGGCGAGCGGCTCGCGGATCAGCGGGTCCTTCGCGAGCGCCGCCCAGTTCTTGCCTTTCGCGGGGATCAGCACGTCCTTGCCGTCGCCGCTGACGATCCGGGCGTCGACACGGCTCGAGCGCAGCGGCTCGAGCAGGTCCTCGCCGACGCCGCGGCCGACCCGCAGCGCGACGGTGTAGCCCTCGCCGCGCGACAGCTGCGCCGCCATCGCGACGAGCTGCTCCTCGGTCGCGCGCCTCGTCATCTTCGACTCGATCGCGTAGTACACAGAGTCGACGTGTCCGGTCGCCTGGTCGCGCACCGTGCGGTCGACATCGCCGACCTTCGCGCGGTAGTGCGGCGACACCTGCACGACGTCGTCGGGACCGGTGATCGTCAGGACGTCGAGCGACAGGCCGCTCATGAAGCTGCCGGCGAGCTGCGCGAGCGCGCGCTGGGCCGGGGCGGCGAGCTCGCCGTTGCCGTTCGCGTACTCGAGCAGCATCCCGGCGACCAGCGGATGATCGTGCGCGGCGAGCGACCTCGCGCTCTTGGTGACGCCCGCCTCGAGCCGATCGAGCTCGCGCCGGAGCGTCTGCCGGGCCTCGTCGCGATCGGCGGCGTAGCGGCCGCGCTCGCGCGACGCGATCACCTGGCGGGTGACGACCGCCGCGACACTGATCGGCACCAGCGCAGCGAGCGCGAGCGTCAGCGTGAACCGGCCGCGCAGCTTCACGGTCGGCCCCGGTTCGGCACCGCCGGCCCGTACAGGAAGATGTCGGCGTAGCTCGGCCGGCCGAGCGAGTCGAGCGCGAGGCCGCGCAGGTTCGTCGGGTGCCACATCCGCAGCGAGCGGAACATCAGCGGCACGATCGGCACCCGCCGCACGTGCTCGCGTGCGGCCGCTGCCGGATCGATCGTGCCCGACGCGAGCGCGCCGGCCGCCCAGTCGACTCCGCCTGCCTCGAACGCGGCCGCCCACCACACGAGTGGCGCGCCGATCGGTGCCGCGTGCTGACCGATCCACAGATCGCCCTGCCCGCGCGCGAGCCGCTCGCGGAGCACCAGCGGCGACACCGCCGTGATGACGCCCCGGATGCCGAGCTTGTCGAGCGCGAGCGCGACGCGCTCCGCGATCTGTCGATCGTCGGGTCGCGTCTCGTCGACGAGGATCTCGAGCCGCAGCCGGCCCAGCCGCGCCGGCGCGAGCGCCGCGACCCGGCGCGCGGCATCGGCGAGCTGGGCGCGCGCCGCACGCAGATCGCCCGCCCGGCCCGCCGGATCGAGCACCGCACCGCCGGCCTCGACCGGCACCGGCGAGCGCGTCGGCACCACCCGCTCGCCCGAGCTGATCGTCGTCAGCCCACCGTGCGACAGCGCGAGATCGAGCGCGCGGCGAAACGCGACATCGCCGGTGACGTCCGCGTGCGCGCGGGAGAAGCCGACGAACAGCAGCAACGCGGGTGGGCCTTCCACATCCTCGCTGCGGAACCGTGGCTGGCCGCCGACGAACGCCGCCGCACCGCGCGCGGAGACCTGCGAGCGCCCGGTCTGGAACCGGCGTGCCTCGCCGTCCGGCGTCTCGTACCAGACGAGCGCCAGCTGATCGACGTACGGCCGCCCCGCGAAGTGCTGGTCGAACGCGCGCAGCACGATCCGGCGGCGCAGCCGGTCGAGGCGCTCGACGCTGTACGGGCCGCTGCCGACCGGTCGCTCGCCCGGCGGGCGGCCCGCCTTGGTGATCGCGAGCTGCGGCTGCGCCAGCAACAGCGCGAGCTCGGGCGTCGGCGCCCGCAGCGACAGCAGGACGGCATCGCCGTCGCCGCGCACCGCGAGGATCGACGCGGTCAGCCAGCGCGCCTGCGTGCGCGCGCGCTCGAGCGAGGCGGCGACGTCCTGGGCGGTCAGCTCGCTGCCGTCGTGCATGCGGATGCCGCGGCGGATCGCGATGCGCACCGTCGTCTGCCTCTCGTCGAGCACCGGCAGCGCGGCGGCGACGTGCGGAACCACGGTGCCGCTGCCGGCGACGCGGTACAGCGTGTCGAACACGAGGCCGGCGAGCGTGATCTCGGCGTGGCTGCGCGCGGCGAGCGGATCGAGCGACGCCGGCCCGCCCAGCAGCGTGGCCTCGACGTTGCCGTCGTAGCGCGGCCGCCCCTCGCCGTGCGCGTCGCCGACCAGCGCGACCGCGGCCACGAGCACGAGCCACCTCGCTCGAGCGAGCCACCTCACTCGAGCCTCCACAGATCGACGCGCGTCGCGCCGACCAGGCGCACGGCCGCGACGACGTCGCCGACCCCATCGCCCGCGAGATCGGCGACCGCGATGCCGGCGACGCCACCTGCGGTGAACGCCTTCTTCAGCTTCGCCTGCTTCTTGTCGTCGTCGCCGAGCGTCACGACGCGCAGCACGTCCGGATCGCCCGGCGCGCCGGCGCCGGAGTAGATGACCTCGGGCGTCCCGTCGCGGTTCACGTCGGCGATGTCGAACGCGAAGCCGACGCAGCCATACTCGTACCGGGTCGCCGCCCGGCAGCGCACGCCCGGTGCCGCGCAGCGCTCGACGGTGATCGCGAGCTTGCTGGTGAGCGAGAGCTGGGCTCGGGCACGGTCCGGCCGGCCATCCGGCTCGACGAGGCCGCCGCGGCAGCGCACGACGTAGTAGCCGGTCTTGTCGTCACCGAAGTAGTTGCGACCGGGCGCGAGCTGCGCGACCTCGCCGGGGCACAGCACGAACCCGGCGGCACCGGGCGCCGCGGCGAGTGTGGTGCCCTGCCAGCTGACGCGCAGGCTCGTCGCCCAGCTCGACACGCTCGCGACCAGCTCGCGGCCGTCGACGGTCGCGGTGCCGACGACGTCGCGCGGCATCGGCAGCGCCGGCTCGCCCGCGAACGCGACCCGACCGAGCTCGACGAGCTTCTTGCCGCGCAGCGCGATCGCGACCACCTCGCGCGAGGTCACCGCGTACAGCTCGCCGGTGCCGTCACCGTCGAGGTCCGCGCCGGCGAGCGCGACGAGCGGCGCGCCCAGATCCACCGAGCCGAGGCGCACCAGCTTGTAGCGCAGCGCGACCGGCGTCGGCGGCACGAGCTTCGGCGGGTGCGCGGCGATCGCCGCCGCGATCCGCGCACGGACGTCGTGCACGAGATCGTGAAGGAACGAGTCGGCCGGGCGCGGAGGTGGAGCCTCACCGCCGCGCGCGACCCCCGCGATCGCGAGCAAGGGCAGCGCGATCGCGAGCCGCTTCAATCGCCGTACTCTCCCGTCACCGAGCTGCCCTCCGTCACCTCCCCGGGCCGCGGCGCGACCTCGGTCGGCTCCGTGCCCTCGACGAACACCTCGGTCAGCGTCGTATCCTTCGGTGCCCCCTCGGGCGCGAGCAGACCGGTCGCGCGATCGATCAGCTTCTCGACGATATGCGCCGGCTTCGCGAACGCCTTCGCGGGCAGCTTCATCTGCTTGAGGATGTCGACGAACACCGGCACCGCGGTCGTACCGCCGGTCTCCCGGCGTCCGAGCGGCTGGTTATCGTCGTTGCCGATCCACACGCACACGATGTAGTCGGGCGTGAAGCCGACGAACCAGGTGTCGCGCGCATCGTTCGACGTACCGGTCTTGCCGGCGAGCGGGATCTTGAGCACCGCCGCGCGGTGGCCCGTGCCCTCGGCGACGACCGACTCCATCATGCTGGTGATGACGTACGCGACCTCGGGCCGCAGCACCTGCGAGCCCTGCGGATCGGGCGTCGGCTTGCCGTCGATCGCGTCGATGAAGCGCGGCGCCATCGCGATGCCACCTGCGGCGAGCGTCGCGATCGCGTTCGTCATCTCGAGCGGTGTGACCTCGCCGGAGCCGAGCGCGAGCGACATCTCCTTCGGCAGCTCGCTGACGATGCCGAGCTTGTGCGCCATCGCGGCGACCGCATCCGGCGTGACGTCGTAGGTGACGCGGATCGCGACCGTGTTGATCGAGCGCTTGAGCGCGTGGCGCAGCAGCACCGGGCCCTCGAACTTGCCCGACTCGTAGTTCTTCGGCTTCCACAGATCGAACACCTCGGGCGCGTCGTTGACGCGCGTCGCGGCCGTGTACTTGCCGCTGTCGATCGCGGTCGTGTAGACGAACGGCTTGAAGCTCGAGCCCGGCTGGCGGTGCGCGTCCGTCGCGCGGTTGAAGCCGGCGACCTTCGAGCGATAGCCACCGACGAGCGCGCGGACCTTGCGGGTCTTGACCTCCATGATCACGACCGCGCCCTGCGGACCGGGTGCGAACGCGACCTGGTGCTGCGCGTGCTTGATCGGAGCGGCCGCCTCCTCGTCGTCGTCCTCGGCGTCGTCGCTCGCCTTGCGTGCCGGCGCGAGCTGGACCTCCACGACGTCACCGACCTTGAAGCGCTCGCTGGGCTTCTTGATCGCGCCGTCGTCATCCGGCGGGTTGAAGCGCGCGTCCTCGGGCGTGCCGAGCGCGATCGACGCCGGCCACGTGCCCAGATCGACGACGAGCTCGTGATCGGCGTCGTGCACCGCGGTCACGATCGCGTCATAGGTCTCCTTCGCTTTCGGGCCGGTGCGCGGCAGCCGCTTGGCGAGCTTGGCCAGCTCGAGGTCGAGCTTGTCGCCGACGTTGCGCTTGGCGCGGCCGATCTTGTGGCGCTCGTCGACGGCGCGCAGCCCACCCTGCAGCGCCTTCTGCGCGATGCGCTGCAGCGTGGGGTCGAGCGTCGTTCGCACCGTGCCACCGGCGGTGTCCGTGTCGATGCCGCGATCCTTGAGGTCGCGCCGCACGAGGCCGACCCACTCCGGCGCGCTGCGCAGCAGCGGGAACGGATCCTTGACGATCTTGATCGGCTCCTCGATCCACTTCTTCGCCTCGGCCTGACTCAGCTTGCCGAGCTTGACCAGCTGGTTCAGCACGTAGACCTGGCGGTCCTTCACCCGCTGCGGATTGCGCTCGCGCTTGAGCGCCCGGTACATGGTCTCGGGCTCCTTGGGCAGACTCGCGAGCACCGCTGCCTCGCCCGGATTGATCTCCGAGACGTCCTTGCCGAAGTAGAAGCGCGCCGCCTCCTGCACGCCGTAGCGACGGCCGCCGAAATAGATCTCGTTCAGGTACAGCGTGAGGATCTCTTGCTTCGTCAGCGCCTTCTCGAGCCGGCGTGCGAGGATGATCTCCTGGATCTTGCGCTTGAACGTGCGCTCGGGCGTGAGCAGGAACGTCTTGACCACCTGCTGCGTGATCGTCGAGGCGCCCTGCGTGGTCTTGCCGGCGCGCAGGTTCGCGAAGAACGCGCGCACCATGCCCCAGTAGTCGACGCCCTCGTGCTGCCAGTAATGGTTGTCCTCGGCCGCGATGAACGCGTCGACGAGGATCGGCGGGATCTTGTCGAACGGCACGTACGTGCGGCGCTGCGTGAAGATCTCGCCGATCCGCTGATCGTTCTTGTCGACGATCGTGGTGACCTGCTTGGGGTGATAGTCGGCGAGCTTGCCGATGCGCGGCAGCTTCGGATCGCGGCCGTACATCCAGAACGTGAGCGCGACGGTCGTCGCCATCAGCGCGGTGGCGACCAGGCCGGCGATCGCCGTCCACTTCAGGATCGTCACCCAGCGGCGGCGCGGCGGCCGTGCCGGCTTCAGCGGCTTGCCGGGCGTGCCCTTGGGTTGCCGGCCGGGGTGGGTCGCGGTCCGCTTCGCGGGCATGGTCGCTTGCTGCTCGGATGTTCCCCACATCTTCAACGTGGCACCCGCGTGTGGCATGGGCGCGAGATGGTGCAACTTGGATACCCGGCGGCAGACAGCATGCCCAGGGATAATCCCACACCGCTCCGCGGAATCGAGGCTGGTTTGCCACACGCGGTGTGTCGGCCAGCCCACATCAGGCAAGCTTGCGATCGACGATGTGGACCGCGGCGCGGATCCTGAGGGCGAACCAGCGGGCCCTGAGCCGGGCTCGCCGCTCGGGGGCGAGATCGCCAGGTGCACCGAGATAGGCCCGGCGGCGCGCCGCGAGCCGGCTCATCGCGAGGCCGACGGTGACGCTCAGGTTGTAGCTCTCGGTGAAGCCGAACATCGGCACCGTGATCGCATCGTCGCAGGCGGCGACCACGGCCGGTGACACGCCATCGTGCTCGTTGCCGAACACGACCGCAACCGGCGCGTCGATCGCGACGTCCTCGACCGAGACCGTCGCGTCGGGCAACGTCGCGAGCACGCGAAAGCCGCGCGTCTGGAGATCGCGGACTGCGGTGGTCGCGTCGGCGAAGCGGTGGAGATCGAGCCAGCGATGCGCGCCCCGCGTCACGCCCTTGGCTGCCGAGAATCGCGCGCCGGGCTCGATCGCGTAGAGCTCCTGCAGGCCGAGCGCCTCGCAGGTGCGCAGGGTCGCCGCCGCGTTGTGCGGGTCGTACGTATCCTCCACGACGGCGGCCACCGAGGCGAGCCGAGCGTCGATCACTTGATCGATCCGCGCGATCCGCTCGGGCGTCAGCAGCGGTGCGAGCGCCTCGCATACGGCCG
>DAIRFU010000751.1:0-3412 GCA_036794935.1 Kofleriaceae bacterium
GTGCGAGTTGCGGATCCACCGCAAGAACGTGCGCGGCAGGCTCGGCTCGGTCACGCGAAAGAAGCGGGCGCCGAAGGAGTATCCGATGCTGTCGGAGCTGGCCGAGATCCTCTCGGCACACCGTACGCGACTCGAGGCTGCGGCCGTGGAGAATCCTGACCTGACGAAGAAGGGCTAATGTTCCCTTCGTCGGTCGGGACGCTCCGCACGCCGAACACGCTCGACCGCGCGTGGCAGAGCTGCCTCGCGAAGGCGAAGATCACGAAGCGCTTCACCGTTCACGGCCTGCGTTACACGTTCACGGACCTCGTCCGGCTCGCGAACGTCGATGCGGTCGTGCGGCGCGCGCTGACGGGTCACGTCACCGAGGAGATGCAGCGGCACTATTCGACGGTCGGTCTCGATGAAAAATGCGCGGCGATCCGGGGCGTGCTGCGCCTCGTTCCGCCGGCTCCCACCACCGAACCCGCTTCCACCACTGGAAGTGGTTTCGGGTGGGGGTTCGGAGGTCGTCTTGAAAATCGCGAGCGAGATGAGCGATAGCCGCTGCAACCTTCCAGCATTTCTCTCGAATCGAGCGGGATACCGGATTCGAACCGGCGACCTTCAGCTTGGGAAGCTGACACTCTACCGCTGAGTTAATCCCGCAGAGCGGCGTAACGATACCGGAAATGGGGCAGCGGTCAAGCATCGCCAGACTTTCACCCTTGTGAACGGCGCGTATGAGCACCGCATGCCCGCGGAAGCTCACGCACGTCGAAGCGAGTGAAATCCATCAAAGCTGCCTCGGGGGACACCCAAAACCGGCCAGTGAGGGACACCTGAAAACCGGCCAGTCGTAGTAGCCGAATCCAGGACGTTGACGAACGCGACGGGACTGTGGTCCCGCGCCGAGGTGAACGTCTTGAGTGACGACAAGAAGCAGCAGGTACTGGCGCTTGGCCGGCTCGGATGGTCGCTGCGCGACATCGAGGAGGCGGTCCATGTCCGACGAGAGACCGCGAGCGGCTACCTGAAAGCCGCCGGTATCGCGGTGCGGCCGCCGAGGACGCGAAAGCCGCCGCGGATCGACGGCGACTCAAAACCGGCCAGTCGCGAAGGGGTGTCCACCGACTCTGCCGGCGTGGGGACATCAAAACCGGCCAGTCGCGAAGGGGTGTCCACCGACTCTGCGCCGGCGATCGCGGCCACGGAGAGCACTCCCGGCCGGTCGCCGAACGCAAGCGCGTGCGAGCCGCACCGCGACTTCATCGAAGCGGCCTTGCGCGTCGGCCGCAACGCGAAGGCGATCTGGCAGGACCTCGTCGCGCAGCACGGCTTCGGCGGCGGCTACGCGAGCGTGAAGCGCTTCGTGCGCAAGCAGCGTGGCGTGCAGACGCCCGAGGAGCGCGTGGTCATCGAGACTGCGCCCGGCCGCGAGGCGCAGGTCGACTACGGCGAAGGGCCGATGGTGCGGCATCCCGAGAGTGGGAAGTACCGGCGCACGCGCCTTTTCGTGATGACGCTCGGCTTCAGCCGCAAATCGGTGCGGCTGCTGACGTGGTCCTCGAGCTCGCGCGTATGGGCGGAGCTGCACGAACAGGCATTTCGTCGGCTCGGCGGTGCGACCGCGACGGTGGTGCTCGACAACCTGCGCGAGGGTGTCCTCAAGCCCGACGTCTACGACCCGCAGCTGAACCCGCTGTATCGCGACGTGCTCGCGCATTACGGTGTCACCGCGCTGCCGTGTCGTGTCCGGGATCCGGACCGGAAGGGCAAGGTCGAGTCCGGTGTCGGTCACGCGCAGCGCACGCCGCTCAAGGGCCTGCGCTTCGAGACGCTCGAAGACGCGCAGCGCTATCTCGACGAGTGGGAGGCACGCTGGGCCGACACGCGCATCCACGGCACGACCAAGCGCCAGGTCGCCGCGATGTTTGCCGACGAGCGACCGCATCTCTTGCCGCTGCCTGTCGAGCCGTTTCGCTTCTACTCGTATGGCGAGCGCGTCGTCCATCTCGACGGCTGCGTCGAGGTCGGCGCGGCCTACTATCACGCGCCACCGGGCTGGATCGGCCGCACGGTCCATGTGCAGTGGGACGGCCTGCGCGTGCGCTTGCTCGACAAGAGCAACGGCACGCTGCTCCGCGAGTACGTCGTGCAAAAGCGCGGCGGTCGGCGCGTGCGCGACGAGGATCGTCCGAAGCAGACGCCCAAGTCGACGCTGTATCTGCTCGGCGAGCTGACACGCGCCGGCCAGCACGTCGCGACGCTCGCCGACCAGATGCACCGTGTCCACGGCGACGAGGACGTCATCCGCAAGCTCCAGGGCGTGCGCTCGCTCATCAAGAAGTACGGCGCGGCAACCGTCGACGAGGCGAGCGCTGCCGTCCTCGAGCTCGGTCTGCGCGACTACCGATCGCTACGCCGCTACCTCGAGCGCCGGCCGGTCGCCCCGCTGTCGCTCGAGCAGGTCAATCCAATCATCCGCCAGCTCACGCATTACCGAGACCTCATCGAACAGAAGACCCAAGGAGACAACCAGTGAACACGATCGAACTCGCACGCACACTCAAACAGCTACGGCTCTCCGGCATGGCCGACGTCCTCGAGACGCGACTCGTGCAGGCGCAAGCCGAGAACCTCGTCCACCTCGACTTCTTGTCCACGCTCGTCGGAGATGAGCTCCTGCGCCGGCAGGATCGTCTGCACAGCAAGCGCCTCAAGGAGGCGGCGTTTCGTGACGTCGGCCGCACGCTCGACCGCTTCGACTTCGACTTCAACAAGAAGATGAACCGCAAGCTCGTCTTCGAGCTCGCGACCGCGCGCTTCGTCGCGCAACACGAGGACGCACTCTTTCTTGGCCCGCCGGGCACCGGCAAGAGTCACCTCGCGCAGGCCATCGGCCTCGCGGTCATCCAGCAGGGCTACCGCGTGCTTTATCGCGAAGCACACTTGCTACTCGAGGAGCTCGCCGACGCGCAACTCGCCGGCGAGCGCAAGCTCTACATCGAGCGCGTCGCTTCCGTGCCGCTGCTCATCATCGACGACCTCGGCATGCGCAAGCTGCCGGCGACCGCCGCCGAGGACCTACTCGAGATCGTGATGCGGCGCTACGAGCGCGCGTCGACCATCCTGACCTCAAACCGCCCCGTCGAGGACTGGGGCAAGCTGCTCGGCGACACCGCGGCCGTCGCGGCGATGCTCGACCGCCTGCTGCACCACGCGCACCTCCTCAAGTGCGGGCCTCGAAGCTGGCGCACGAAACTACAGACCGACTTGCACGACTGACATGGACCGCGCTACACGTGCGCCGTCCTGGAGCGACTGGCCGGATTTGACCCGTCCCCGACTGGCCGGATTTGACGTGTCCCCCGAGGCCGGTGGACCAACCTCCTCGACAGCCTCGAGCATGGTGCGGCCATCGAGAGCGGGC
>DAIRFU010000752.1:0-3404 GCA_036794935.1 Kofleriaceae bacterium
CCATGTGGTTGCCCTCGGCCGTGTGGTTGTAGACGACGTCGAGGATCACCTCGATCCCGGCGCGGTGCAGCGCGCGGACCATCTGCTTGAACTCGGCGACCGCGACGGTCGCGCTGCGCACGCTCGCGTACTCGGGGTGCGGCGCGAAGTAGCCGATGGTGTTGTAGCCCCAGTAGTTGCGCAGGCCGCGGTCGAGCAGGAAGCCGTCGTGGACGAACGCGTGGATCGGCAGCAGCTCGACGGCCGTGATGCCGAGGCTCCTCAGGTGATCGATGACGGCGGGATGGGCGAGCCCGGCGTACGTGCCGCGCAGCCGCGGCGGGACGTCGGGGTGGCGCATCGTCAGGCCGCGCACGTGTGCCTCGTAGATCACGGTGTCGTTCCACGGGATCTCGAGCCGGCGGTCGTTGCCCCAGTCGAAGTACGGCTCGGCGACGACGGACCGAAACGTGAACGGTGCGCTGTCCTCGGTCGACATCTCGCCGAGCGGATCGTCGGCGAACGCCCGCAGCGCCGGCACCCACTGCAGCCCCTCGCCGAGCGCCCGCGCGTAGGGATCGACGAGCAGCTTGTGTGGGTTGCAGCGCAGGCCGCGCGCCGGATCCCACGGGCCGTGCACGCGATACCCGTAGCGCGTCCCCGGGCCGACCTCGGGCAGGTAGCAGTGCCAGATCTGGCCGATGCCGAGCTCCAGATCGATCGGCTGCTCGCGGTCGTCGTCGTCGAACAGACAGAGCTGGACGCGCTCGGCGACGCTCGAGAACAGCGCGAAGTTCGTACCGGCGCCATCGAACGAGGCGCCGAGCGGATACGGCCGTCCCGGCCACACCGCGCGCTTGGGCTCGAGCAGGGCCTGGCTCGCCTCGGCCACGCGCGGGGTCGGTTTGGTACTCACGGGGCGAGGGCGCGTCCCGGGACCAGCGCACGCGAGCGGCGCAACGCGAGCACGGTCTCGATGCGCTCGGGCCGGCCCCAGTCGCTCCACTCGACGCCCTGGAGCTCCATCGCGGCGAGGCGGTGCGGGGCACGCTCCAGCACGTCACGCGAGAAGCTGACCGGCAGGTACGCGCGGTAGATGTACTCGATCGCGTCGTCCTCGTCGGGCGTCCCGACGAGCGGCACGAACGAATCGAGGATGTCGAGGAGCCGCGGATCGGCCTCGCGGCCGAGCTCCCACAGCGCGTCGACCGTGCCGCAGGTGACCATCGTGTTCCACAGCGCACCCTGCGCGTTCAGCCGGGTCGCGACCGGCACCGACGGCTTCTCGACGAACCCGGTCACGTTCTTGACGTTCGGGATCTCGGTCAGGCCATCACCGAGTGCGAGGTAGCCGAGCTCGGGATCGGGCTCGCTCGGAGTCGCGCCGAGGATGATGATCTTGTCGCGCATGCGGGCGGCCGCGCCACGCGCCACACGGATCTGATCGACGTAGCGTGAGGCAGGGGCGACGTAGTGATCGGTCGGCGTGATCGTCACGATCGCGTTTGGCGTCCACCGGCGGATCATCGCGATCGCGACATAGAGCGCGAGCCCGGTGTCGCGCGACGACGGCTGGCGAAATACGTGGTCCGATCGGCCGAGCAGCTGCGGCGCGGCGATCTCCCCGTGGTGCGTGCCGATCACGGTCAGCGTGCGCGACGCCGGCGTCAGCCGGTTCATGCGATCGAGCGTGTGCTGGAGCATCGAGCGATTGCCGAGCAGACAGCAGTACTGTTTCGGCATCCTCCGCCCGAAGCGACGCTGCACATAATCCTGGAGCCGAACACCCTCGCCACCTGCCAGCGCCAAGGTCCAATCCAGATGAACTGCATCGCTCTCGATGGGGCGGACGGCCGAAGTCCTCAGAGTCGTGTCATCGAGAAGCATCGCCGTCGCCTCATGCGACAGCCGTGCCGGTGCACGTGCGAGATGTATGCGTGCAACACGTGTCGTCGGTGATACTTGAGCTGCACGCGCACGCCACACCCACGCGGGAGCGTGCGCCGCCGCGCGCCCGTGCGAAGTCGCGCGTGCTCTCAATGCATCGACGATAAACGCAAAGTTAGCGACCGATCCGGGAGTCTGCGGCATGCGCGGTGCAAATCCGCAACAGCGATGGAACAGCGCGATCTGCGCGACGAGCTGACGTCCGCGATCCGCGGCGGCGAGGCGGTGCTGTTCACCGGCGCGGGGTTCTCCGCGGAGGCGAAGGATCGCGCCGGGCGAGGCATCCCGGCATCGCGCGAGATGGTCCGCGACCTGTGGTCGATGCTGTTCGGCAATGCGGCGCCCGATGACAGCTCGCTGGCCGACCTCTACGATGCGGCGCTCCAGCGCGCTCCGGATCGGCTCTGCGAGTATCTACGGGGCCGGCTCCAGGTCGGCGACGCGCCGCTGCCGCACATGTTCGCGGCGTGGTTCGGGGCGCCGTGGCGCCGCATCTATACCCTCAACGTCGATGACCTCGAGGTCGCGGTCGCGCGCCAGTTCACGCTGCCCCGCCCCCTGGTCTCGATCTCGGCGCTCGGCGAGCCGCAGGACCGTGCGGCTCCCGGGGCGCTCGAGGTCGTCCACCTCAACGGGATTGCCGGCGACGACCCGCGGCAGGTCACGTTCTCGACGCTGCAGTACGCGTCCCGGCTGTGCACGCCCGACCGCGAGTACGAGCGGCTCGTCGACGACCTGCGCACGGCGCCGTTCGTGTTCGTCGGCACGACGCTCGACGAGGTCGTGCTCTGGAAACACATCCAGCTCGAGCGCCAGAACCACCGCGCCCTGCCCCGCCGGCACGGGTTCCTGATCTCGCCCTCGCTGACCCGCGCGCGCCAGATCCTGCTCGAGAGCCACCGCATCCACTGGATCGCGCGGACCGCCGGCGAGATCGCCGACCAGGTGCTCACCCGGCTCTGAGCTCAGTCGCGGCCGGGGTTCGCCAGGCCGAGCCGGTGCAGCATCTTGTGGATCGACATGCGGTCGATGCCGGCGGCGCGCGCGGCCGCCGAGATGTTGCCGTCGTGCTGCGCGAGCAGGCGCGAGATGTAGCGGCGCTCGAACTCGCTGATCACGTTCTGCTTGGCGAGCTTGAACGGGATGCCGACGTCGACCGGGACCGTCATCGAGGCGTCGGCGCTCGTCGCGGTCTGCGACGGCGTCACCGTGATCGACGGCTCGGAGCGCGGCGAGGGAGCCGGCGCCCGCCGCAGCGCATCCTCGTGCTCGGGCGATTCGGCGAGCAGCACCGCCCGCTCGATCACGTTGCGCAGCTCGCGCACGTTGCCGGGCCAGTCGTGCTTCATCATCAGGTCGATCGTCTCTTGCGCGATCGAGGCGGTCTCGCCGCCGGGCGTGGTCTGCAGGATGTGCTCGATGAGGAGCGGCAGGTCGTCCTTGCGCTCGCGCAGCGGCGGCACGTGGACGCGCGCGAC
>DAIRFU010000149.1:0-12272 GCA_036794935.1 Kofleriaceae bacterium
TCGCGACCTTGAACGTCAAGGCCGTCGTCGGTGCGGCTGCGACGGCCCTCGATCGTTGACCGAGAGCCGGTCCGCGAACGCGGTTGTGACAATTCTGCGACGCGGGCGTTGTAACGCGGGCGTTGCACGCGGCGCGCATAGAGTCCGCGCATGTGGAAGTGCCTCGGGCTCGTGCTCCTGATCGCGTGCGGACATGGCAATGGAGTGAACGTCGGTTATGTCTACGCGGCCGGTGGCGGCGGCGATGACGGTGACGGATCGACGGCCATCGACGCGCCGGTCGCGCCTGCGGGCCCGCACCTGATCCCGGGCCCCGGCGAGGCCGGCTTCGATGGCGCGCTCGCGACCAAGGCGCTGGCCTACGACCGCCAGTTCCACGTCTTCTCCGCGATGCCGTTCGGGCTCTCGCTCGACGCGATGATTCCGGATCCGGAGGACCGCGCGCAGGTCGCCGCGTTCCTCGCCCAGGACGCGACCGACGACTACGCGACCTTCACCGGCGGCCGCGCGGTGCGGGACATCGTCAGCACCTACGACGAGCACGGCGATCTCGGCATGTTTGCAGGTGCGGCGGCAGCGGGCGACGCGTTCCGCTACATGGCGCTGCGCGACGCGGGAGCCGACGCGACCCGCGCACGTGCCGATCTGCTCGCCGCGATCGCGTCGTTCCACGTCGCCGCGACGATCACGGGTACGCCCGGTACCGTTGCACGTGGCGTGCGCAGGCTCGACGAGCCCGGCGCGCCGCCCACCGTCGAGCCAGCGCCATCGACGTGCCCGCAACCCGGCGACCGCGGCAACCGCTGGCGGCCCGACGGCTCCGGCCAGTACCCCGGCTGGATCTACAACGACAACAACAGCAAGGATCAGATCATCGGCTACGTGTTCGCGCTCGGCGCGTTCTGGGACGCGATCGCCCAGGACGTGTCGATCCCGCAGGCCATCAAGGACCAGCTGCAGACCGATGCGCGGCAGCTCGCCCAGTCGCTGATGACGCCCGTCCAGCTCGGCTTCGCGGGCAGTGCCGATCTGATCGTCCGCGACTGGCATGACTGCCCGACGAAGCACCTCGATCTGAACCCGCGCGTCGTGCCCATCGACGGCTTTGATCCCCTCATCCTCGGTCAGAGCGAGACCGCGCAGAACGGCTGGAACGCGCTCGCCGCGCTCGGCGTGATGCGCACGCTCTATCACGTCGCGGGTGACGAGGCGATCGGGCACTACTACTACGCGGAGCTCGTCGGTGCGCGCGACTTTCCGACGCTCGCGACGAGCGGCCCCGTGCATGTCGGCGCGATGTACCAGGAGGGGAATCCCGACACGAACTTCTCGAACGTCAACATGGCGTTCGTGGCCGCCTACGGTCTGTTGCGCTACGAGAGCGACAGCGCGCTGCGCACGACGTACGCGGCGATCCTCGAGAACGAGCTGTGGAACGTCGGCAGCCGTCACGATGGCGAGTCGACGCAGCAGGCATTCTTCAACGTGCTCTACTCGGCGTTCCGCGCGAACGGCAACGACGCGACCACGACGGCCAATGCCGTCGAGCAGCTCGGCGAGTGGGTCGATCCACCGTACTGGGACTATGCCGTCGAGAACTGCGACGCGAACGAGCTCGCGGCCGGCACGTGCACGGCGATCGACGGCACGACGCAGATCACGCTCGTCGCCGCGAACAGCGGTGAGTCACGCGATGCGCTGCCGAAGTACCTGCGCCCGCCGAGCAACTTCGAGTGGCGCAGCGATCCACGCTCGGTCAACGGCGGTGGTGGCATTCGGCTGAATCCCGGCGGCGACTTTCGCAGCGCGTACTGGATGGGTCGCGTGCTGCGCGCAGCCGACAGCGGCGCGGCGAACCTCTCGCCCGTCGCGCGCCCGCGCGTCGATTGAGCACGGCATCGTTGGCGCTGTCATCTGCTACCGGCACGCCTGCGCTTCGCCTGCCTGGCCGGCGCTGGCTCGTCCTCGACGAGGCGACGCAGCCGTCCGAGCGCGCGGTCCCAGCCGGCCGAGATGCCCTCGAGGAACGCACGGGCGTCGTCGAGGCGACGCGCGTCGAGCGCGTAGAGCACCTCGCGGCCCGTCTTCTCGTGGGAGACGAGACCGGCGCCTTCGAGCACCTGCAGGTGCTTCACGATCGCCTGCCGCGACACGTGCGCGCCGTCGGAGAGCGTGGTGGCCGACAGCGCGCCGCTGGTGGCGAGGCGCTTGACGACCGACAGCCGCGTGCCGTCGCCGAGGGCGAAGAACACGTCCGCGGCCGCGTGCTCAGGCGCTCTCGACATACCGCTTGATGTTCTCCGCTTGCGCGGCCCAGCCGCCCTCGTTCATGCGGAACGCGCGCTGACGGCGATGCGCGGGGACGCGGTCGAACCCCGACTCCCTGATCGTCAGCAGCGTGCCTTCGGGGACGCTCTCGAGGCGAAACTCGACCAGCGTCGTCGGCTCGTTCGCGAGGTCGATGTCCGCATCGATACCGTACGGGATCCAGCGAAAGCTGAAGTGGTGCTCGGGCTCCATCCGCTCGACCGTGCAGAACGTGCTCCCCGGGGCCGGCATCTTCACCTTCGAGGGGACGAGGCCGTAGCTCTTCTGCAGCTCGACGAGCTTGGCCTCGTCGAGCGTGTTCTCGTCGAAGACGCCCTTGATCGGCTTGCCGAGCGTGAACGGACCCTCGAGCTCGATCCCGAACCAGCGGGAGAACTCGTTGCTATCGACGAGCGCGCGCCACACCCGCGACACCGGTGCGCGCAACGTGACCTGCTTTTCGATCGTGTCAGACATGTGCAACCTCCGGGTTGCACGATGCCTCGAACGCATACGACGCGCAACCGAATAGTTGCATATCGTGCCTGTGCTACCGGAATGGCCGAGGTCCGACGTACACTGAATCGGTGCGCCATCTCGCCATCGCCGTCGTCGTCGCGCTCCTCGCTGCCGGCTGCGGTAGCAGCGAAGAGCTGACCTGCTCGCTCCTCGCGGACCCGATGAACTGCTGGGCCTCCGCGGCGGCGCGCGCGACCGCGTGTCTGCCGTCTCGGGAGACGCCCGGAACGCTGAGCGCCGACCGCAGCCAGTGCACGTGGCCCGACGGCGCACAGGTCAGGTTCGACTCGCCGTTGCCGACCGACCCATTCGATTTCGAGCGACTCGCCTTTGCTGTCACCGGGCCGGATGGCTGTGCCTGGCGGTTCGTCGACACGTTCCAGAACCGCATGGAGCTGACCGTCGACGGACACACCGAGGTGTCCCAGCTCCATCCCGATCACCAGTTCGAGCTCGCGTGCTCGGATGGCACGAGCTACGAGGCCGACTTCGACCTCCTGTTCACCTGCCAGCCGCCGGCTCGCGCCCCGACCGACGGTTTCGACGTCACGCCGACCAGCTTCCAGTTCACGCTCTCCGCCGTGAATGCGCCGACCCCGCTGTTCACCTGCGTGCAGTGACCGCACGTGCGGCTGTCAGGTGCGCTCGCGCGCCAGCCGCCTGGCTTCCTCGATCGTGGCTCGACGAAATGCGCTCGCATCGAGCTGGATCTCGATCCGCTCGTAGGGTGCGGAGTAGCGAACGAACTGGTGCGTGCCGAGCTCGTCGGCGAGCAGATCGCGCGCGAACCTCGTCGTCGCGCCAAGCTCCTCGTCGAGTGGTGCGTCGTCCTCGACCGAGCACTCCATCTCGACCTCGATGACCTCGACCTCGTGAACGACCTCGATCCCGTCGCCCAGATCGCACGGCGCGAGCGCGCTCATCACCATCTCCGCGAGGCGGGTCTCGAGGTCGGCGAACCTGGCTCCGGCAGTCGGCATCTGTCGGGTAGAGCCGGCACGCGGGTGCGGGTCGCATGAAATCGCGCCACCATGATTTCGGGCTCGTGTTTCTCGATGGTTCGTGGGATCGAAGGTGGGTGAACTTTTCGTGCGACTTCCCCGTCTCGAGGGGCTCTGGACTGGTGTGATGCGTCTCGCGATCGTCCTCGCTGCTGTCACGAGTGCCGCCTGCGGCAGCTCGCCCGATATCGATCCAGGCCGCGACGGCGGACCCACCATGACCGGGGATGCCATGGCCGACGGGGGGGCCACCGACGATGCCAGTGCCGCCGACGCCCCGGCGACGCCGGCCGACGCCGCGACCCCGGACGCGCCGGGCTTCCCCTCGAAGCTCGATCTGCAGATCAACTGCCGCAACGACTGCGTGCTGATCGCGAACCCGGCTTCGATCACGGTCCCCGCGGGCACCGAGTTCACGGTCAACTGGATCAACACCGGCGATACCGACTGCGACGTCGCCAAGATCGATCAGTTCAACCAGGTGCCGATCATCATCGGCCTCGAGCCGGGGACGAGCTACTACGACAGCATCCGCGAGTGGTGCGGCCCCTTCACGGGCACGTTCGAGTTTCGGATCTCGATCTGCACGATCCCGTCGTACATCCCCGTCGACTGCGGCGGGTAGTGCTCAGCCGCGATTCTCGAAGTGCACGATGTCGATCAGCGCCGTCGCGGCGAATAGCACGGCGCGCAGCTGCGGATCGGTGACGGCCTCGTAGTCGATCCAGAAGTTATCCGCATCGCTGAACGCCTCCTTGAGCAGGCCGCTCCACTTCTTCTGGATCAGGCCGAGCTCCTGCTTGCTCGTCGCGTGCAGGATCTTGAACGTCCACGGCCGAAAGAACGGGCCAAAGAGCGTGGCGACGTGCTCGCCGGTCGGTCCCTCCACGACGTACTTGCGGCGAAACCACGTCCACTTGCGCTGGATCGCCCCGAGCAGAGTGCCCGCCACATCACGAACCTCGAGCCGGTGGAAGAAGAAGCGAAACGGCTTGCGCAGGACGAGCAGCTGCTGCTGGCTGGTCAGATCATCGACGTGCGACGTGAACGGTCGCAGGTTGCGCAGGAACAGCCGCTTGAGCAGGCTGCCGAAGCCCGAGCCCTGCTCGTTGACGTTGAAGACGGGATTGCCGGTCTCGTCGTACACGACGTACTTGTTGCGCGCGTCGAAGGACGTCAGGATCTCTATCCAGCTCTTGCGCTGCCGCACCGACAGCCGATGCGGGCGCGTGAACGGCGCGAGCGCGGTAGAGCCACTGGACACGAGGTGCTGTTCCATACCGGTCGATCGTACACTGCCGCGGTGCTCGCGATGGCCCGAACGCACCGCTTACGTGACGACCTCGCGTGGTTGCCCCGCGAGGCCCGCCGCTCCAGCCGTCTCATTCGAGGCGGTACCTGGGCCGCGGTGCTGGCCGGTGCCGCCGGCGCGGTCACGATGACCCCGCTGGTCGCGGCGGTGCTGTGGAAGCTTGCCGTCCTCGGCGGTGCGGGCACGATCGCGCTCGGCGAGAATGCCGCGCGGCGGGTGCTCCGCCGGCAGGTTGCGCGAATGGCGGCGGGCGAGCTCGCGCTGGCCGATCTGGATGCCTGCCCCGAGGGCGAGCTCGTCTGCGTGCGCGGGACGATCGAGGTCGAGCCCGACGCGGCACTGCGCGGCCTGTTGATCGACGCGGAAGGTGTCTACCGGCGCGCGATCTTTCGCGCGCGCGGAACCTGGGTGCACGAGGCCGCCGTCGATTTCACGCTCGTCGACGAGCAGGGGGCGCGGATCCGGATCGAGGCGGCGGGCGCGCGCTGGCTCACACCGCAACGAGAGCTGGTGACGTACCCCGGCGCGCGGTTTGGGAACGCGGATGTTCCCACCAAGGTGCGCGACCTCGCCGGCGGTCGGCCGACCGTGGAGGCGATCGAGCGTGTGCTCCTCGTCGGCTCGCACGTTCAGGTCGTCGGCTACAAGACCACCACGGCCGACGCGACCGGCACCGCGCGCGACTACCGGATGGCACCCCAGCGAGTCACGCTGCAGTCCGGCGAGGCGCTGCCGCTCGTCATCGTGCGGTCCGACGAGCTCGCCGGCCCGTCACCGGGATGAAGCGTGCGCGAGCTCGAGCGAGACGTTTGTCGTTGATCCTGCCCGGTGCCCTGTTTAGGGTCCCGCGCATGATCCGGAGCTGGTTCGCATGCGCGTTCGTCGTTCTCATCGTGGCGTGCGGGGGCTCGTCGTCGACGCCGACCGACGGCAATTCCGGCGCGGATGCGATGACCGACGCACCGACCGACGGCGGCCCGTGCGTGCCCGAGACCGACGAGGCGCTGTGCGAGGCCGCGATGGTCTGCGGCATCACGACCGTGACCGACAGCTGCGGCGCCTCGCGCATGCCGGTCTGCAACACGTGCAGCGATTGCAATCAGACGCTCGAGGCCCGGCTCACGGCCGCGTGCGTCGCGCTCTCCGGTGCCACGGTCACCGGCCAGCTCGACTGCATCGCGGCGGGGCAGGGCAACGGTGCGCCCGAGGAGCTCGTCACGGCATGTACGACCGGGCTGTCCGGCGCGACCATCACCGGCCAGATCGAGTGCATCGCCGGCGCCGCGCCCTCCGCGACACCCGCCGCACTCGTCGACGCGTGCAACGCCCTTCCCGCGACGGTGTCCGGCAAGCTCGATTGCATTCGCGGCGGCGGCCCGTCGACGATGCCGGCGGCGCTCGTCACCGCGTGCACCACCACGCTCACCGGCGCGACCATCACCGGCCAGATCGAGTGCATCGCGAACGGCGCGCGCTCGCCGGTTCCGGCGGCCCTGGTCACCGCGTGCGAAGCACTGCCCACGACGATCACCGGCAAGCTGGAGTGCATCCTCGGCGCCGTCCCGTCCGCCACGCCCGCTGCCGTTCGCGACGCGTGCACCATCACGCTCACCGGGGCGAACATCTCGGGTCAGATCGACTGCATCGGCGACGCCGCTCCGTCGCCGCAACCCGCCGCACTCGTCACCGCGTGCGAGGCGCTACCCACCACGATCACCGGAACGCTCGAGTGCATCGCCGGCGCCGCACCTGCCGCGTCGCCCACCGCCGTCATCGACGCGTGCATGACCACGTTGACCGGCGCCAACATCTCGGGCCAGCTCTCGTGCATCACCGGTGCCGGACCGTCGCCGCAACCGGGGGCGCTCGTCACCGCGTGTGAAGCCCTCCCCACCACGGTCACCGGCAAGCTCGAGTGCATCACCGGCGGTGCGCCGTCGTCGCAACCGGCCGCGCTCGTCACCGACTGCACCGCGCTCTCGGAGCTGAACATCACCGGGCATATTCAATGTGTCGCGAACGCCGCGCGCTCGCCGCAGCCCGGCACGCTGATCACGGCCTGTGATGCGCTGCCCACCACCGCGCAGGGCACGCTCGACTGCATCGCGGGTGGCGCTCCTTCGGCCACACCGACGGCCGTGATCGACGCGTGCACGACCACGCTCACCGGCGCGACCATCAGCGGTCAGATCGAGTGCATCGCTGGCGCCGCACCCTCGACGATGCCGGCCGCGCTGGTCACCGCGTGCGAAGCGCTGCCCACCACGGTCACCGGGAAGCTCGAGTGCATCGCCGGCGCGGGGCGCTCCTCGGTGCCGACCGCGTCGATCACGGCGTGCACGACCCTGCTGTCGAACACGAACATCTCGGGCCAGCTCGAGTGCATCGCGGATGCCGCGCCCTCGGAGGTTCCCGCCGCCGTCGTGATGCGTTGCGACACGCTACCGACGACCGCGACCGGCAAGCTCGAATGCATCCAGGGCGCCGCCCTGGCCAACGATCCGGTATGCCTCGTCGACCGTTGCGTGGCCGAGTTCGCGACGATCACGGCGCAGCTCGACTGCATCGCGAACAACGAAGGCGTCACGCACGACTGAGTAGGGCAGCCTCGGCCTCAACGCGACAGCGATGCCCACAGCTCGCGCACGCGGGGCAGCGAGACCGCGACCGCGGTCTTGAGCTCGGGCGCGAACACCTGCACGCGCAGCTCCTCGAGCAGCCAGCCGAAGTCGTCGAGCTCCGCGGTCGAGCGCCCCTTCGCGCGCAGCTCGTCGCGGCGCGCGGCGAAGCTCTGCCACAGCGGGACCACCGACTGGGCCTTGCTCTGATCCTTCTGCGGATCGTTGGACTGGCGCTGGAGGCGGATCGTGAGTGCGCGCAGGTAGCGAAGGATGTGCTGGAGCCTCGGCACGGGCGCGCTGCGCCACACACCGGGCGGCAGCAGGTGACCGAGCTGCGCCTGCACATCGTCGACGACGGCGCGCGCGATCCCCGGCTTGCCGACGAGGGGCCGCACGAGGGCCTGGATCCGGCCGAGCTCGACCGCGTGGTCGACGGCGAGTCGGCCGAGTGATGCGAGGAGCTCGGGGAGCCGGGCGCGGCCGTCGGCGAGCCGGGACGTGAACGCGGCCTTGTCGCGCGGCAGGTCCTGGGCGAGCCCGAACGCCTCGTCGAGCGCGCGCGAGGCGACCGCACGCTGCGCATCCTTCGCGAGCGCGCCGGGGAGCTGCGTCGCGAGCTTGGCCGGTGACGTGCCGAGCTGGAACATGATCAGCCTCCGGACCCCCTCGCGGGTCGCGGCATCCGCGGCGGCGGGCGACTCGAGGAGCCGCAGATCGACGGCATTGTCGGTCTCGACCAGCGCCGGGTACGCGTGCGTGCGGCGACCGCCGACGTCGAGCGTCACCGAGCGGGGCAGGGCCTCGAAGTCCCACGCGCGCAGTCCGGTGCGTTCGTGGCTCGCGCGCGGCGCTGACGCCCACAGCTCGCGTGCGCGGCCGCCGAGCGTTCGCTGCAGCTCGCCGAGATCGCGACCGGTGCCGAGCACCTTGCCGCGCGGGTCGACGACCTCGAACGTGAAGTGGAGATGCGGCGGCAGGCTGCGCAGGTCCCAGGCGTCGCGGCCGACGCGCTCGCCGGTCTCCTCGTAGATCGCGCGCTCGAGACCGGCGAGCAGCGGCGCCTCGAACGGGCGCACACGGGCGGCGAGATCGGCGGCACGTTCGGCGAGCGGAGCGAGTGCCTTGCGCAGCGACTTCGGCAGCGACTCGAGCAGCGCGAGGATCTTCGCCTGCAGCCAGCCGGGAATGGTCGCGGCCATGAGGTCCGGATCGAGCTGCGGCAGGATCGCGAGCGGCACGGCGATGGTGATGCCGTCGTCGTCCTCGCCGGGATCGAAGCGATACCGCAGCGGCAGCGCGGTACCCGCGATGACGAGCTCGTCGGGAAAGCGCTCGGGCGTCAGGTCGTGCGCCTCGTCGAGGAGCAGGTCGGCGAGCGAGAGGTGGAGCACGTCGGGCTCGCGCGCCTCGGCCTCGGCGCGCCACGCCTCGAACGCCTTGCCGCTGTGCACGCTCGCCGGCAACCGCTTGTCGAAGAACGCGAACACCTCGTACTCGTCGGCGAACATGTCGCTGCGCCGCGCCTTGTCACGAAGCCGGTACGCCTCCTCGGAGAGTCGCTGGTTGTGCGCCATGAACGGCGCCTTCGTCGTGTACTCGTGCCGGACCAGCGCGTGCATGATGAACAGCTCGCGGCACAGCGCCGGATCGAACCGCGCGTACGGGACCGGCCGGCTCTTCACGATCGGCAGCCCGTAGAGCGTCACCTGCTCGCGCGCGATCACCTGGCCTGCCTTCTGCTCCCAGTGCGGATCGGAGTGGCTGCGCCGGCACAGCGGGCCTGCCGCCTGCTCGAGCCACACCGGATCGACCTTCGCGACCATGCGCGCGAACAGCTGCGAGGTCTCGACCAGCTCGGCCGCCATCACCCACGGCGGCGGCTTCTTCGCGAGTCCCGACGATGGATGAATCACGAACCGGATCTGGCGCGCGCCGACGTAGTTGCGCGCCTCCCGGTTCCACATCCCGATGCGGCTGAGCAGGCCACAGACCAGCGCGCGATGGATCTGGTCGGCGGACGCGGGCTGCGCGTTGGGGCGGACGTGCAGGTCGCGCAGCGTGCGGACGATCTGTTCGTGGATCTCGTCCCACTCGCGCATGCGGTGATACGACAGGAAGTTGTCGCGACACAGCTTCTGCAGCTGGCGGCGCGACAGACGCTTGCGCGCGTCCTGCCAGAATGCCCAGATCTTGAGCAGCCCGGCGAAGTCGCTGCCGTCGTCCTTCCACTTGCGGTGGGCTTCGTCCGCCTGCTGCTGCGCGGCCTGCGGCCGGTCACGCGGATCCTGGAGGCCGAGCACGGACGCGAGGATCACGATCTCGCGCAGCGCGTTCTCGTCGCGTCCGCCCAGGATCATGCGGCCGAGTCGTGGATCGAGCGGGAGCCGGCCCAGCTGCTTGCCGATGGTCGTCAGCTCGCCCTCCTCGTCGACCGCGCCGAGCTCCTCGAGCACGCGATAGCCGTCGCTGATCGCCCGCTGCGGCGGCGGATCGAGAAACGGGAACTCGCGAATGTCGTCGAGGCGCAGCGTCTTCATCCGCAGGATCACGCCGGCGAGACCGACGCGGCGGATCTCCGGATCCGTGTACGCGGGCCGCGTCGTGTAGTCCTGCTCGTCATAGAGGCGAAAGCACACGCCGCTCTGCACGCGGCCGCATCGCCCCTTGCGCTGGTCCGCGCTCGCCTGCGAGATGTCCTCGACGAGCAGCTGCGACACGCCGGTGCGCGCGTCGTAGCGATTGACCCGCGCGAGCCCGGGATCGACGACGTACACGATCCCCGGGATCGTCAGCGACGTCTCGGCGACATTCGTCGCGAGCACGACGCGCCGCTGCCCCGTGCGCACGAACACGCGCTGCTGCTCGGCCGCCGACAGTCGGGAGTACAGCGGCAACAGCAGGGTATGGGGCAGGGCGCGCTGCTCGAGCTCGACCATCGCCTCGCGGATCTCGCGCTCGCCCGGCAGGAACACGAGCACGTCGCCGCGGGGATCGAGCTCAGTGATCTCGTTGACCGCGTTCGCGACCGCGTCGGCGAGGTCCGCCTCGTCCTCGCCCGCCGGCCGGTAGATCACGTCGACCGGATACGTCCGGCCGGACACCTGGACGACCGGCGCACCGTCGAAGAACGCCGCGAACCGGTCGATCTCGAGTGTCGCCGAGCTGATGATGACGCGCAGATCGCGCCGCCGTGGCAGGAGGCGCTTCAGGTAGCCGAGCAAGAAGTCGATGTTGAGGCTGCGCTCGTGCGCCTCGTCGATGATCAGCGTGTCGTACCTGCGCAGCAGTGGATCGCTCTGGATCTCGGCGAGCAGGATGCCGTCGGTCATGAACTTGATCGACGAGGTTGGCTGGATCTTGTCCGCGAACCGGACCTGGAACCCGACGATCTCGCCAAGCGGCGAGTCGAGCTCCTGCGCCACGCGCGCGGCGACGCTCGATGCGGCGATCCGCCGGGGCTGCGTGCAGCCGATCCGCGCGTCCACCCCGCGGCCCATCGCGAAGCAGATCTTCGGCAGCTGCGTCGTCTTGCCGGATCCGGTCTCGCCGGCGACGATCACGACCTGGTGCTCGTCGATCGCGTTCGCCAGCTCGACGGCGTGCGCGCTGATCGGCAGCTCGTCCGGAAACCGCACCCGCTCGCTCAGGCGCAGCCCGGGGCGCAGACGAGGCGATACAGCGGGCGCTTCCATGACGGGCGTGCTTCATAGCACCCGTCGCGCGGTGATACATCCCGGGCTCCGTATCACGATCGTCGCTATCAGCCGTCGCAATGGCCGGGGCCGATGAGGCCGTTATTGAACGAGTCCAGCAGGTAGCTGAGGTCGATCGCCCGTTGTCGGTCCGTGGTCACGCCGCCACAGCTCGCGGCCAGGATCGCCTTGCTCTCTGCGAGCGCGCTCGCGACGTCCGCGTCGTCGGCGCCGGCGGCGACGTTGAGGCTCGCGGCGATGTACTGGTGCGCGAGGATGTACCAGGCCTCGCCGCGCGGCGCGATGTTCAGGATATCGAGCAGCGCTTGCCCGCACAGCTGCTGTGCTTCGTCGAGCGGCGCCGGCCAGTCGAGCTGCCGTCGTGCTTGCGTCTCGAGCTGGTTGTGGTTCTTCCAGTAGCCCTGGGTCAGCGTGCAGACGCAGTCAGAACCGCTGCACTCGCAGTCACCGCCGCCGCCGCCATCGCCGCAGTCGGAACCGGTGCACTCGCCGCCGTCTCCGCCACCATCATCACATCCGTCGCCCATGCAGTCGTCGCTGTCGTCCTTGCACGGGCACGTGCACTCGGGTTTGACCGACGTCTCGATATCGTCGCAGTACTGGATGTCGCAGTACGTCGCGTACTCGGACTTCGACGTGTTTTCCCACAACCCGGGCTCTCCCTGGTTGCAGGCGGCGAGTGCAAACAAGAAGGGCAGGGCTGACAGGCAGAGACGGTTCATCGCGACGGCTCCAGGTGAGGGACGTCGCAGCGTCATTCAAGCGTCGAGCCAGCGGCGGCCGCGACGCGCCCGCGACG
>DAIRFU010000150.1:0-12214 GCA_036794935.1 Kofleriaceae bacterium
CACCGGCAAGCACGCGCTGGTCGCGGGCGTCGCCGACGACGGCGGATTTGGTTTCGCGATCGCCAAGGCGCTGGCCGAGGCGGGTGCGAAGGTCTCGGTGGCGACGTGGCCGCCGGCCCTCGGCATCTTCAGGACGATGCTCGAGCGCGGCAAGTTCGATGCCTCCTTGCAGCTCGCGGGTGGCGGCAAGCTCGCCTTCGAGAAGATCTACCCACTCGACGCCGACTTCGACCGCCTCGAGGACGTGCCGGCCGAGCTGCGCGACAGCCGGCGGTATCGCGACGCCGGCGACTTCACGATCGGCGGCCTCGCCGCGGCGGTGAAGGCGGACGTCGGCGAGGGCAACCTCGACATCGTCGTGCATAGCCTCGCCAACGGCCCCGAGGTCAAGAAGCCGCTGCTCGAGGTGTCGCGGCGCGGTTACCTCGGTGCGGTCTCGGCGTCGGCGTACTCGATGGTGTCGATGGTCAGCCACCTCGGCCCGCTGATGCGGCGCGGCGGCGCGTTCCTGTCGCTGTCGTACATGGCGAGCGAGCGCGTCGTGCCGGGCTACGGCGGTGGCATGTCGTCCGCCAAGGCGGCGCTCGAGTCGGACACCCGCACGCTCTCGTTCGAGGCAGGCCGCATGTGGGGCCACCGCGTCAACGTGATCTCGGCCGGCCCGTTCGCGTCACGCGCGGCGAGCGCGATCGGCTTCATCGATCAGATGGTCGACTACGCGAAGCGCAACGCGCCGCTGCCCGAGCCGATCACCGCGGGCGAGGTCGGCGCGACCGCGGCATTTCTGTGCAGTCCGCTCGCGAGTGGCATCACGGGCGCGACGGTGTACGTCGACAAGGGCTTTCACGCGATGGGCCTCGCGGTCGATCGCGAGGGAGCCCAGCCGGCGTGAGCGAATTCGAGGCACCCTGGCGCATCATGGGCTGCCGCGGCTGCGGTTCGGCGATCGTCGAGGCCGCGCTGGTGCTCGCGAAGATCCCCTACGCGCGCGAGGAGGTCGACTACTCGACGCCCGCGGGCCACTCGGCGCTCGCCGAGCTCAACCCGCTCGCGCAGGTGCCGACGGTGATCTTGCCGGACGGCACGGTGATGACCGAGAGCGCGGCGATCATCCTCTATCTCGATGGCCTGGTGCCCGAGCTCGGGCTCGTGCCGGGTGTGCGCGATCCGCTGCGCCGCGAGCTGTTGCGCTGGCTGATGTTCCTCGTCGCCGCGGTCTACCCCACGTTCACGTACGGCGACGAGCCGCAGAAGTGGGTCGGCGAGCACGGCCAGGATCTGCGCGCGTCCACGGACGAGCACCGCAAGTCTCTGTGGCGGCTCGTCGAGGGCGCGGTGCGCTCGCCGTGGTTCCTCGGCGACACGCCGAGCGCGCTGGATATCTACGTCGGGGTGATGACCCGCTGGCGGCCGGGCCGCGCGTGGTTCGCCGAGGCGTGCCCGCGGCTCCTCGAGATCGCGACGGCCGTCGATGCCGACGAGCGCCTGAAGGCCGTCTGGGCCACCAACTTCGACGCGTGACCTGACCGCCGTAGTAGCCACCCGGCGGCAAGCGCGCGGGATCGCAGTGGTCGGACCTGGCCCTGGGTTTGCTGAACCTGCGCCACATGCGCGCCAGGTGGCTAGTCAGGTGGCCGAGGGTCTAGATGGCCTGCCCCGACGACAACGTCCTCGTCGCGAGGGAGGCGCTCGAGCCGGCGCGGTTCGCCGAGCTCGAGGTCCACATCGACAGCTGCGAGCACTGCCGCAAGGTGGTCGCCGCCGCGGTGGCCGCGCGCACGCTCGCGGTCGGCACGCCGCAGCCGGCGGAGGAGGATGCGCTCGCCTCGATCGTCGATGTCTCGATCAGCGGCCGCTACATGATCGAGGCGGTGCTCGGCCGCGGTGGCATGGGCACGGTCTATCTCGCGCGCGATCAGACGCTCGGCCGCGATGTCGCGCTCAAGCTACACCGCGCCGGCTCGCTCGACGACAGGTTGCAGCGCGAGGCGCTCGCGATGGCCAAGCTCGCGCACCCGAACGTCGTCACCGTGTTCGAGATCGGCAACATCGACGATCGCATGTACGTCGCGATGGAGTACGTGCGCGGCGAGACGCTGCGCGGCTGGCTGACCTCGGGCACGCGGACGTGGCGACAGATCCTCGAGCTCCTGCTGCTGGCCGGTGCGGGGCTCGCAGCTGCTCACGCCGCGGGGCTCGTCCATCGCGACTTCAAGCCGGAGAACGTGCTGGTCGGCGAGGACGGGCGACCGCGCGTCAGCGACTTCGGGCTCGCGCGCGTCGGCAGCGGCCGCGACTCGAAGCCGACCGGAACGTTCGGCGACTCGATGACGCAGACCGGCGCGATCCTCGGCACGCCGGCGTACATGGCGCCCGAGCAGCTCGCCGGCGATACCGTCGATGCGCGCTGCGATCAGTTCGCGTTCTGCGTCGTCGCCTGGGAGTGCCTGTTCGGCAAGCGGCCCTTCGCGGGCGCCACGCTCGCCGCGCTCGAGGATGCGATCCGGAGCCGCGATATCCAGCGGCCCGCGCGGTCCGACGTACCGCAGCGCGTGCGCGAGGTGATCGAGCGCGGCCTCGCGGTGGCTCCCGGCGAGCGGTTCGCCGACATGCCGGCGCTGCTCACCGCGCTGCGCGCCGCCGCCGTGCCGCGCACGAAGCGATACCTCGCGCTCGGGCTCGCGGGCGCCGTGCTCGCGGGTGCGGGTGCGGTCACCGCGGTCTCGTACCTTGGCGCGCGGCGCCACGCCGCGGCCTGCGATGCGACGGCGGCGGAGGTCAGTGGCTTGTTCGGGCCCGCGCGCCGGTTCGCGGTCGACGTCGCGTTCACGGCGACCGGCTCGCCCGCGGCGCGCGGCTCGCTCGAGCGCACCGCGAAGGTGCTCGATGACTACGCCGGGCGGCTCGCGGTGCAGGCACGCTCGGTGTGCCGCGGGCTCGACGAGCCGCCGTCGATGATCGCCGCGCGACGCACGTGCCTCGCCGAGCGCGAGGCCGAGCTGGGCGCGCTCGTCGAGCTGATGACGAAATCGGACGCGCTGCTGGTCCAGCGCGCGCCGAGCGCCGCGTGGGCGATCTTCGATCCGGCCCCGTGCACCGATCCATCGCTGTTGCTCGCACACCGGGTCGCGCCGGTGCGGCGCTCGCCGGCGGACGCCGCGCAGCTCACGCACATCAAGGCGCTGCACGATACCGGTCGCTACCGCGAGGCCGCCGCGCTCGCGGCGCCGCTACTCGACAAGGCGCGCACGCGCCAGGACAAGAACCTCGAGCTCGCCGCGCTGTTCGAGCTCGCCGGCTCGCGGATCCGGTTCGACGCGCCCGAGACCGTCGCGCCGATCTACGAGCAGGCCGCGCAGCTCGCCGAGGCGCTCGGCCGCGATCTCGATGCCGCCGGTGCGCTGTGGGCGCTGGCGAACCTGAATGCCGTCGATCTCCAGCAGTTCGGACCCGCGCACCAGTACATCGCGCTCGCGCGCGCCAAGCTCGAGCGGCTCGGCGGCGGCAACCTCGGCGTGCGCGGCGAGCTGCTGACGACCGAGGCGCAGGTGTTCCTCGACGAGAACCGGCTCGGTGAGGCCGAGAAGGTGATGCAGCAGGCGGTCGCGATCCTCGAGCAGGCGTATGGGCCGCAGCACCCGAAGCTCGGGGCGGCGCTCGGCACGCTGAGCCAGATCCTGCGCGCGCAGGGCAAGGACTCGCTCGCCGTCAGCCGCCGCACGTTCGAGATCTTCCAGAACGCGTACGGGCCGGATCACCCGACGTCGGCGGGCGCGGAGATGAACCTCGCGCAGGCGCAGACGAACGCGGAGCAGTACGCCGAGGCTCGCGCGAGCCTCGTGCACGCCGACCAGGTCTTCGCGAAGGTGTTCGGCGAGGTCCATCCGATGCGCGCCGCGATCGCCGGCAACCTCGCCGGCATCGAGCAGCTCCAGCAGCACTGGGATGCGGCGCTCGTCGCCGACCGCCGCGCGGTCGCGATCCTCGAGCAGGTACAGGGGCCGGACACGGCCGATGTCTCGGGCGCTCGCCGCGACACCGCGCGCGTGCTCGCGCTCGCCGGCCGGCTCCCCGAAGCGATCGCCGAGATGCACCGCGCGCTCGCGATCCTCGACAAGCTCGGTGCCGGCGGCGAGTCGCGCATCGTGAGCGGCCTCACCGAGCTCGCCGAGTACGAGCTCGCGGCGAACCAGCCGGCGCGGGCGCTACCCCATGCCGAGCGCGCGGTCGCCGTCGCCGCGAAGCGGCCCGCCGATGCGAACCCGGCCGAGGTCGGCGACGCGAAGTTCGCGCTCGCGCGGGCGCTCTGGGACACGCACCGGGATCGAGCACGAGCACGCACGCTCGTGACCGAGGCCAATCCCCTGATCGATGACCCGGCCCGGCGCGCCGAGCTCGATCGCTGGATCGCCGCGCACCCGGAGTAGGTCAGACGGTCTGACCCTCGATCACTTCTTGCGCACGAGCCGGTCCGGCGAGACCAGCGGCGGCTTCTTCGGCGACATCGCGATCGGATCGAGGTCGGTGGTGCCGCACAAGAAACACGCACCGTTGAGGACGACCTCGTGCAGGCAGTGGCCGCACGCCACGCACACGCCCTCGTGGCGCTCGTGATGCGGGCACTTCGGATCGCCTGCGCCGGGACTCATGCCGCTAGCGTAGCGCCTCGAGGCGCGTCGCGAGGCCGGAGTGGCGGTGCGCGCCGCGCCGGGCCGCGCCGGTCAGCATGGCCCGCGTGCCGCACAGCACCGCCGACGTGCGCGCGCGCGTGATGCCGGTGTAGACCAGCTCGCGGGTGAGCAGCGGCAGATCCTCGTCGGGCAGCACGAGCGCGAGCGCGTCGAGCTCGCTGCCTTGCGCCTTGTGGACGGTGAGCGCCCACGCGAGCTCGAGCCGGTCGCGCAGCGCCTCGATCGCGAACGGTACGAGCTGGCCGCCGACACGGAACACGGCGCGGAACCGGTGATGACCACCGCCCTCGTCGGCACGAACGATGATGCCCTGGTCGCCGTTGAACAGGCCGCGCTGGTAGTCGTTCGCCGTGATCATCACGGGCTCGCCGGGCACGAAGTCGGGCGTGCCGGTGACGGTCATGCGCTCGAGCGCGAGCTCGTGGACGTACGCGTTGAGTGCGACCGCGCCGGTCGGCAGGCCACGCGTCACGGTCAGGAGCCGGGCGCGGCCGAGCAGGTGCCACAACGCCTCGAGCTGCGGCTGTTGCGCGGCGGCGACGCGGCCATCGGCGAACGCGAAGACGGTCTCGTTCGCCAGTCGCTGCGCGCGCGGACCGTCGAAGTGATGCCACAGCGCCTTCGCGACCTCGTGCACGGTCTCGAGCGGGCGCTCGCCGGGATCGATCCACTCGCAGCCGGCCCACTGCAGCGTGGCCGGCTTGCGCGGCGTCGCGAGGCCGTGCTTCTCGGTCAGCCGCTGCGCGTTGCCGTCGTGGACCGCGCGCGCGGCGGCGAACACCGCGCCGCCCTTCGGATCGGACGGGTCCATGCGGAAGCTGTGCTCGAGCCTGGCGACGCGCGCGTGGCTCGCCGGCTCGGCGAGATCGGCGAGGATCTGGCCGGCATCGATCGCGGGGAGCTGGTGCGCGTCGCCGACGAGCACGAGCGGGACGTCGGGTGGCAGCGCGTCGAGGAGCGCGTCCATCAGCTCGAGATCGACCATCGAGGCCTCGTCGACGATCAGCGCGCCGATCGGCAGCCGGCTCCTCGTGTGGTGCGCGAAGCCATCACCGCGGTAACCGAGCAGGCGGTGCAGCGTCTGCGCGGTCGGCGGTGACGCGAGCAGCGCGCGGTCGGCATCGGCCGGGTCGGCGATCGCGCGGAGCTGGCCGTCGATCACCTCGGTGAGCCGGTTCGCCGCCTTGCCGGTCTGCGCGGCGAGCGCGATCTGGATCGGCGGCACACCGAGCCGGGAGAAGCCGCGCACGATCGCGGCGGCGACGAGCGTCTTGCCGGTGCCCGGACCGCCGGTGACGACGCCGAGCGCGCCCGAGAGCGCGAGCTCGACGGCGTGGAGTTGCTCGTCGGAGAGCGGCCGGGCGCCGGGGCGCGCGGCGAGATCGGCGATCACGGAGGGATCGAGCGGGCGGGTGACGGCGAGGCGCGCGGCGAGGCGCTCGGCGACGCGCTGCTCGAGCCACCGCGACCGCTCGGTATAGAGGCAGCCGTCCTCGACGATCAGCGGCAGCCGCGCGTCGCGCGTGCCGATCACCGAGTCGAACGAGGGATGGGCGGTCAGGTTCGTGATTCGCTTGACGACGCGGGCGGCGTCGGCGTCGAGCTTCGCGACGCGCAGGATCTCGGTCACGAGCCCACGCAGTCGCCCCTTCGGTGACGGATCGAGCGGCAGCCGGCTCGAGCCCTGGCGCTGCGCGATGATCAGCGCGAGCACGAGCACGCCGAGCGCGTGCGGATCCGAGCCACCGAGCCAGCGATCGGCCGCCACGATCTCCTCGGCGAGATAGAGCGCCTCGTCGCCGAGATCGCAGCGGCGCGCGCCGATGCCGAGCCGCCGGAACATCGCGTCGCCATCGCGCGCCGGCGCGAAGCGGGCGCGCAACGTGCCGCGTGGATCGAGGGTCATCGTGCGACCTCCAGGTTCTCGAGCCAGGCCGCCCACCCGCCGAGCTTGTCCGCCCCGACGCGCAGCGGCACGACGATGCCGTGACGTACGAACGCGAACAACAGGCCGGCGAGCTGGCGCGTACCGCGCAGGCGATCGGCGGCGAGCGCGTAGAGGTGCGCCTGCACGGCGTAGTGGTCGTGGACGCGCGCGATCGCGGCGGCCTGGAGCTCGGTGCCGGCGAGCAGGTCGCTCTTGTAGTCGAGCACCCAGAGCTCGTCGTCCCACGCGACGAGCGCGTCGATGAAGCCCTTGACGAGACCGCGCGTCGGGGCCGGGCCGGGGACGGGAAAGGTGAACTCGACCTCGCGCGCGAGCGCGGTCGCGTCGACGAGCGGCGGCAGCGTGGTGCCGTCGCCGAGCGGCAGCGGGGCGCGCAGCGTGTGGTGGACGATCCGCGCCGCGTGCGCGAGGTGTGTATCGGCGACGCCGCGCTCGCGCGCCCGGTCGGCGATCAGCCGGGTCACCTCGGGGCGGCTGCTCCACGCCTCGGCATCCGGCGCGGCGCGCACCGCCGCGAGGTCGGCACGCTCGAACAGATCGTGAAGCAAGAGGCCGGAGTCGGCACCCGGTGGTAGCTCGTCGGGGGGCAGCTCGGGCAGCGGCTCGTGCTCCGCGGTGCGCCGGTCGATCGCGAACTCGGCGGACTCGATCGCGAGCGACAGTCCGGCCGCCTCGATCGTGACCGAATCCAGATCGCGGGCGAGCCGCGTGTATGACAGCGTCGCGAGCCCGACGCGCGCGGGGTCGAGCGGCGCGAGCGGCGCGATCACGGGAGGCGCCGGAGCGTCCAGCGCGGCGAGCGCGTCGGCGGGGGCGGCGGGCTCGGGCTCGGCATCGACCTCGATCGGCAGGACCTCGACGCACGCGTGTGTATGGACGAGTGGCTCGACCGCGCGCTGGATGCAGGCGTAGGTCGACGTGTCGTCCATGGCCTTGTGGCCGTAGAGCGGCAGGTACAGCCGGATCTGTGCGCGGGTCAGCGCGACGTAGGCGAGCCGCTGGTTCTCGGCCTCGGTCGCATCGGCGATCTGCGCGAGCCGCTCCTCGTCCTGGGTGGCGACCACGAGCGTGCGGCCCGCGGGGTCGCGCAACGCGTGGACCTTGCTGTGCGGCGCCTTGCTCGACGCGCCGAACAGGAACACGTACGGCGCCTCGAGGCCCTTCGCCTTGTGGATCGTCAGGATGCGGATCGCGTCGGCGTCGGTCTCGGCGCGCTGGACGTCGCGGTCGTCGGTCAGCTCCTCGTGCTCGTCGATCCAGCGCCGCAGCCGGACCACCAGCTCGGCGGCGTTGCAGCGCGAACGCGCGACCTCCTCGAGGAGCAGCTCGATGAGGTGCCAGGTGTTGACGATCGCGCGCTCGCCACCGCCGAGCACGAGCGCCCGCTCCGCGAACCGGCTGTCCTCGACGAGGCGGCGGAACAGCGTCTCGTACTCGCGCCGCGTGGCCAGCGCGGCCCAATCGAACAGGCGCGCGATCAGCGGGTGGTGATCGGGCGCGTCGACGACACGCATCAGCGCGTCCCACGGCACGTCGAAGAAGCGCGTGCGCAGTGCGCGCAGCCGGGCGCTGCGGTCGCGCGGCGCAGCGACCGAATCGAGCACGGCGGCGAGCTCTGCCGCCTCGCGGGTCTGGTACAGCCGGTCGCTCTCGACGAGCGCGCACGGGAGGCCACGGGCGCGCAGCGCGGACGCGATCGTGACGCTCTCGTTGTTGTTGCGGGTCAGCACCATGCAGTGACCGAGCGAGAACGGCGGCTGCTTGCCGCGGCTCTGCCAGACCGGCGGCGTGGCACGCAGCTTCTCGATCTCGAGCGCGATCGCGTGCGCGAGCGCCACGCGGTTCGGCTCGTGCTTCTCGCCTTGCAGCTGGAACACGGTGACGGCCGGCCGCGTGCCTTCGCACGTGACATCGCCCGACGGCGTCACCGGATGATCGTAGCGGATCGTGCGATCGAGCAGCGGGGTCAGCCCGGACTCGCTCATCAGGATCGTGTTGACCGCCTCGACGAGTGGCGCCGTCGAGCGCTGGTTGACATCGAGGTGGACCTCGGTCGCGCCCGCGCCGAGGAGCTGATTGCGGGCGTCCTGGTACGTGGCCACGTCGGCGCCGCGGAACCCGTAGATCGCCTGCTTCGGATCGCCGACGATCGTCAGGCCGCGCGCCTCGTCGTGCATCCACACGGTGCAGAAGATCTCCCACTGCACCGGATCGGTGTCCTGGAACTCGTCGATCATCACCCACGGCGTGCGCGTGCGCAGCCGGGTCGCCAGCTCCTCGGCGCGCGGCCCGCTCAGCGCGTCGCGCACCAGCTCGAGCATGTCGTCGTAGTCGAACATGCCATGCTCGGCCTTGTCGGTGCCGATGCGAGCGACGACGTGCGGGAGCAGCTCGCACGCGATCGCCTCCTCGAGCGGCATCAGCGCGATGGCTTCGCGCAGCGCTGCCGTGGCCGCCGTGTGCGCCGGCGACGTCGCCATGTACTTGACGAGCTTGACGGCATCGTCGCGCAAGAGGCCGCACGCGCCGAGCACGCTCGCCGGATCGGCGGTCATCCGATCGAGCGCGTCCGCGACGGTCGCGAGCCAGGCCGGCACGTGGCGCTGCTTGCCGCTCCAGTTCACGGAGTCCCTCACGTGCACGCGCTGCTCGTCGGTTCCGAGCTCGCGGCGCAGCACCTCGCCGACCTCACGCGCGTGCGCTGGATCGAATTGGCGCGGCGGCACGGCATCGGCGCGCGCGCAGCGCAGCAGCAGGTCGCGCAGCTTGTCGACGGTGCCATCCGTTTCGAGGTACGCGGCGAGCAGCTCGCGATCCGGCGATGTGCGCGCGAAGCGCTCGCGCAACAGCGATGTGAACGCGGTGTCGAACGCGGCCTCGTCGGCGACCTGCTTCTGCTGGAACAGCCGGTGCGCCGCGAACGCGTCCTCGATCAGGATCCGCTGGCAGAAGCCGTGGATCGTGAAGATCGGGGCGTGATCGAACGCGGTGACGGCGGCACGCAGGCGCGCCCGCGCGGCGTCGTCGAGCTCCCAGTACGACGGCGTCGCGGCGCTGATCTCGGCGCGCGCGGTTCGATCGAGGAGGTCGCGGATGCGCATGCGCAGCTCGGCGACGGCCTTGTCGGTGAACGTCACGAGCAGGATCTGCGTGAGGTCGGCGCCGGCGAGCACGAGATCGACGACGCGGTGCTCGAGGAAGAACGTCTTGCCGGTACCGGCGGAGGCCTCGACGACGACGAACCGATCGGTCGCCGGCGGCAGCGACGCGGGTCGGGCGACGCGCACGAGCCCGCTCACGATGCGCCTCCGAAGCCGTGGTCGCCGGTCATTCGCGCGACGAGCGGGCGCAGCCGGCGCTCCGCGATCGCCCGCGGATCGCTGGGCGGCGCGAGGCCGTCGAGCCGCGTGATCGGGCCGAAGCCGAGCACGTTCGAGCCTTCACCGTACTTGCGGCCCGGCGGCTTGCCCTCGAGCGCGGCGACGAGGTGATCGAACGGCAACAGATAGCCGTGCGGGGTGTCGAGCAACTCGCCGACCAGCGACGCGAGGTACTCGCGCGCCTCGTCGCGGGCCCACGGCGCGTGCCCGACCCGGCGCACGGTGCCGTCCTTGCCCATCAGCATGTGGTCGTGGCCGTGAGCGGCCAGGCCGGCCGCCGCGAGCACGACGTGATCGAGCGCGCCGCGCAGGTGATAGCGCGACTTCTTCGTGGCGTCTCCGAGCAACGGGATCACCGACGTTTGCCGATCGCCGCCGCGCAGCAACAGCTCGGTCTGGCCGACGAGCCGCACGGTGCGCTCGCCGGGCAGCGCGATCTCGAGTGCGGGCAACAGCTCGGCGATCGGCGACGACGAGCGGCCGAAGCCGAGCCGCGTCGCTGCACCGACCTCGATCGGGCCGAGCAGGGCGCGCCAGCGCGCGAGCAGGCGCAAGTCGTTCGCGCGCTCGGCGGTCCCGAACACGCCGACCGGGAACTGGCCGCGGAGCTCGAGATCGCGGGCGACCGCCTCGTAGACCGCGGCGGGCTCGTGCCCCGGTTCTCGCAGCTGCGCGGCGAGGACCTCCCGCAGCAGCACGGCACGCGCGGGCCTGTCGACCGCGAACGGCTCGTCGCTGTGCTCGAGCGCGTCGTCGTCGGGGAGCTCGTCGAGGCCGAGCACGGCTTGCGCCCACGCCTGGACCGGCGCCTCGAGGAACGCGCGCACGTTCGCGAGCGACAGCGGGCGCGTCGGCGTTGCGGTGGCCGGTAGCGCCGGCGCGTCGACGATGCCGAGCGCGTCGCGCAGCTCGCCGAGATGGCCGTCCGCCAGCAGCTCGAGCATGCCGTCCTCGTCGGGCACCGGCAGGCCGTGCGCGCGCAGGTGGTTGCGGATCGCATCGCGCACGCGTACCGCCCAGCGCTCGCGCACGATGGCAGGCGGCAGCGTGCTCTCGCGGCCGAGCGCGGTCGTGCGCGTCGGGGCGAAGCGGTGGAGCGGGTAGCGCGTCGTGAGCTGCTCGAGCGCCTCCTTGCTCGACGGGGCACCGAGGTACGGCGCGAGCGCGTCGGCGAGCTCGAGGATCACCGACGAGGGACCGAGTGCCTGGCCGCTCTTCGCCTCGACGGCGACGTACGACAGGTACAGCGCATCGCGCGTGCCGAGCAGCACCTCGAGGAACGCGTGGCGGTCGCGGTCGCGCGGCGATACGTCCCCGGCCCGCGGCTCGCGGCGAACGTCGAGCGGGCTCGGCTGATCGCCGGCCGGGAACACACCCTCGTCGAGCCCGACGATGAACGTGACGCGAAACGGCAGCGCTCGCATCGCGGCGAGCGGCGCGATCATCACGCCGGCCGCGAGGGGCTCGCCGCGGTTCGCGCGCGCGCTGGTCAGCCGGTGCACCGCGTGCTCGCGCGCCTCGCGAAAGCCAAGCCTGCGACCGTCGAGGTCGACGCGCGCGATGCCGGCGAGCATCGCGCGTACGCGCTCGACGTCGCGCTCGGCCTCCTCGCCGGGCCGCGCGAGGTACGCATCGACGAGCTCGACGAAGATCGACGCCCACTCGGTGAGTGTCGCCTCGTGGCTCGCGAGCCACTCGCTGTCGTGGGACAGCGAGCGCACGAGCAGCGCGTACGTCGCGGCGCTCGCGTGCAGCTCGGGCCGGACCTCCTCGGGAGCGACCTCGAGATCGCCGATGCGCACGGGACCGCGCTCCGCGCCGCCGATCATGAACGCGCCGAGCGCGAGCCGCCGCACGCCCTGATCCCAGTCGAAGTGGCCGGGGTGATCTTCGAGGTACGTGCCGCGATGCGCGTCGTGATCGGCGCCGTGCACGATGCCGAGCCGCTCGGTCCAACTCACCCAGTCCTCGGGGTCGACGTGCGGATGGCCGGCGAGCAGGGCCGGGTGCGTCATCACGCGCAACAGATCGCGCCGCGCCATCGCGCCGGTCGGCAGGTCGAGGAGCGCGAGCACGGCCTCGCCGATCCGGCCGCGATCATCGAGCGGCGCGTCGATCAGGTGTGCCGGCACGCCGACGGCCTCGAACGCGGCGGGCGCCTGCGCTAGGTAGCGCTCGTGGTTGCTCGCGATCCA
>DAIRFU010000151.1:0-12203 GCA_036794935.1 Kofleriaceae bacterium
CCCTGACGTTCGCGAAGCTGCTGCTCGGCGAGCGCAGCCTTGACGTGCGCGGCGATCGACAGCTGCGAGTAGATCTCGGTGCCGGTCATGCGCTCGAGCAGCTCGCTGCGGTCCTTGCCGTCGGCGCGCAGGAACGCGGCGAACTCGCCCTGCGCCAGGAGCGCGGAGCGCCGGAACTGATCGAAGGACAGGCCGAGGCGCTGGTGGATCGCGGCGAGCGTCTCGGTCTTGGTGCCACCCAGTTGCTCGCCGCCGTCGATCGATGTCAGCGAGACCTGCTGGCTCTGGAACCGGCCGTCGGTCGCGCCGCGCGCGCGCCGCACCGACCAGCGCGCGCGATAGCGGCGTGCGTCGCCGCTCTCGAAGTCGACCTCGGCCCAGCCAGCCGCGGCACCGCGGCGCAGCAGCGTGCGCACGTCCTGCGCGCCGAGGGCGGTCGGATCGTCGGCGCCGCGCCCGACGACCACGCGACTGTGGTTCGTGAGCCGTGGCGTGCGATCGAACAGCGCGACGCACATCGCGTCGAGCAGCGTGCTCTTGCCCGCACCGGTCGGCCCGACGATCGCGAACACGCCCGCGCTCGCGAGCGCGCCGTGCGCGAGATCGATCTCGAACTCGCCGGCGAGGCTCGCCAGGTTGCAGCCGCGGATCGCGAGGATCTTCATGACGCCTGCTTTGCACGCTCGGGATCGTCGAGGTCACCCTGCACCTCGGCGAGCAGCCGCTCGAACGCGCCACTCACCGCCGCGCTCGGCGGGTCGGCGTGGCTGCGCGCCCACAGCCGGCCGAACACGTCGCGCGGATCGAGCTCGGCCAGCCGCGTGGCGATCACGCGATCGCCGAGCGCCGCGCCGTCGCCGGTGAGCTCGACGCGGAGCTGGACCAGGCGCGGCCGCTTGCCCTCGAGCGCCGCCTCGATCGTGGTGCGCAGCCGCGGCTCCGGCCGATCGAGCGAGACGTCGATCGCGAGGTACGGCCGCACCGGATCATCGCCGGCCAGGCGCGCCGGCAAGGCCGCGAGCTGCTCGAGAACCTCGGCCAGCGGGGCCGTCCCGCGCGCCGGCACGCGCATGATCTCGATCACCTGCGGCACCGCGAGGCTGCGCAGCTCGGCCACGCGCCCGGCCGCGAAGTCGATGACGACGACCTGATGGCGATAGCTCGCCTCCTCCAGCGAGAGCGCGATCGGCGAGCCCGCATAGCGGATCGTGTCGCGCCCCAACCGCTGCGCGCGGTGCATGTGGCCGAGCGCCACGTAATCGATGTCATCGGGGAACAACCGCAGCGACGCCGACTCCTGGCCACCGATCGAGACCCGCCGCTCGCTCAGGTACGAGGCCTCCGCGCCCGCGACATAAAGATGACCGAGCGCGATCAGCGCCTGGTCGGGGCGCCGCCGCTGCCGCGCGCCCGCGAACACCTCGCCGTAGACCGCGGCGAGCGGATCATCGACGTCGGCCGCGACGTCGACCGGGCGCAGAAACGGCACCGCGGCGACGAGCCCGCGCCCGCCGGCGACCGGGATCAGGATGCGATCGAGATCGAGCGCGCCGGCCACGCGCGGCAAATGCCCGATCACGTGCACGCCGAGCTCGCGCAAGATCGCCGAGGCGGCGCCGAGCCGCGCCGGCGAGTCGTGGTTGCCGGCGATCGCGATGATGTCCATCGCGGGACGCGCCCGCCGCGCGGCGGCCAGAAACTCGAACCACATGCGTTCGGCGCCCGCGGGAGGCGTGCCGCTATCGAACACGTCCCCGGTGATGACCAGCACGTCCGGCTGCTCGCGGCCGCACGTGTCCAGCAGCCACGCCAGGAACGCGGCGTGCTCGTGGTCACGCGGCACCTCCTTGAGCGTGTGCCCGAGGTGCCAGTCGGACGTGTGGAGGAGCCTCATTCCTCGTCGAGGATCGCACGAGGGTCTGATCCCCGATTGCATGCCCGCCGGCCCGAGGATAGGTTCGGCGCCATGCAGCGACTCGCATGCCTACTGATCGGGATCACCGCCGCGTGCGGCGGAGGGGACACGGACTCGGGTCCGGCGAGCCTCTCCGGCATCACTCCCCCCGGAATGTCGGTGGGCGCGCGTACGTTCACCGGCCCGGACGGGGCCGGCAACATGGTGCTCGGCTGGAAGCTCGAGTTCTTCGAGCAGGCCCCCGGCGCCGCCTGCCTCAGCGCGGACACCAAGGTCGTCGCCGCGATCGGGATCTTCACGAATCAGCCCGACGACGGCACCAAGGACCAGGCGTTGCTCGCCACCGGCGACATCGCGATCGTCGCGCAGTCGCCGCCGAACGTGAACGGCAACGCGGCCGCGACGATGACCGCGACCGGCGTCGTGATGACCACCGGCCTCGTGACGATCACGGAGTTCCATCTGTCGGATCCGATGCACGCCGATCGGATCAAGGGCACCGTCAACGCCGGCGGGAAGACCGAGAGCTCGGGCTCGCCGGTCGCGCTCAGCGGCGAGTTCGACGCCCCCTACTGCCCGGAGTGAGCCGCCGAGGCTCTCAGGTCTGGCCCTCGGTCTTGCCCTGAACCTCGCGCAGGAACGCCTCCTCGGTCGCCGAGAGCGGCCGACCCTTGAGTCGCTCGAGCTCGTCGCGCGACAGGCCGCCGACCTTCTGGCGGTGACGCGCCATCGCGACGTGCGCGCGCGCGATCGAGGCGAGCACGTCCTCGAAGCTCTCGAACGCGAGCGGCGAGCGCTCGGGGTGCTCGCGGAGCAGCGCGGTGATGCGCGTCTCGTGGCGGGCGACCACGTCGAGCAGCTTCGTAGTGAGCGGCATGCGCTCGACCTTCGCCTCGGGCGGCGGCTCGAGCCGGTCGACGCCGTGCGTGTTGCTGGTGACCAGGAACGTGCCGTTGACCTCGCTGACCAGCTCGATCACGCGCAGGTGGCGCGGGAACAGCTGGACGAGCTGGAGCATCGAGATCACGACGCCGCGCGGATGCAGGTGATAGACGCTCGCGCGGACCATGCGGCCGGCATCGACGAACAGCCGCATGAACGTGCGGTTGTGCGGATAGATGCGGGATAGCGTGAGGTCCTCGACATCGGCGAGGCAGGAGAATCCCTTGGCCTCGAGCTCGCGGCGCGCGCGGTCGTAGAACTCGAGATCGGCCTCGGGGAACGCCGAGGGCGAGATCTTGACGAGCTCGTGCGGCTCGCCGTAGACGGCATCGAGCCGCGCGCGCAACGCAGCGCCGCCGAGACCGTGCGGGCGGCGCAGGCCGAGCGCGACGGCGACGACGAGCCAGAGGCCCATCATGAGGAAGAACACTTCCACGTGCACATTGTCCCATGGGGACTCGCTCGGCGTAAGGAGCGAGCCCTCACCGGTTCGCGGCCGCGAGGCTCGGGGTTGTTCTCGCCGAGCTCGTGCCCGACCTGGCGCGGAGCGGTACAGTGCGCAGGTGACCTGGCCGATCACGTGGGACGATATCGTCGCGGCGCGCCAGCGCATCGCGAGTCACCTGGCACCGACCCCGCTGCGCCACTACCCGGCGCTCGACGCCGAGCTGGGCAGCGACATCCGCGTGCTGGTCAAGCACGAGAACCACCTGCCCACGAACGCGTTCAAGGCGCGCAACGCGATGTCGCTGATGACGGCACTGTTGCCCGAGCAGCGCACGCATGGCGTGGTCGCGGCGACGCGCGGCAACCACGGGGCCGGGCTCGCCTGGGCGGGCGCCGAGCTCGGTGTGCCGGTCGTCATCTGCGTGCCGCACGGCAACAACCCCGAGAAGAACGCGGCGATGCGCGGCTTCGGCGCCGAGGTGATCGAGGCCGGCCGCGACTACGACGAGGCGGTCGAGGTCGCGAAGCGCCTCGTGATCGATCGCGGGCTCGTGCTCGCGCACTCGACGAACGACCCGCGCGTGATCGCCGGCGCGGGTACGCTCGGCGCCGAGATCTGCGAGCAAGCCGTGACCCTCGATGCGGTCGTGGTCGCGGTCGGCGGCGGCTCGCAGGCGGTCGGCACGCTCGTCGCCGCTCGCACGCTACGACCGAACGTCGCGGTGTATGGCGTCCAGGCGCAGGGCGCATCGGCGATCCACGATTCGTGGCACGCCGGCACACGGCTGGCGCACGATCGCGCGGACACGATCGCCGATGGGCTCGCGACGCGCGCCACGTACGATCTCACGTTCGATGCCTTGCGCGAGGGGCTCGCAGGGTTCGTCGCGGTACCGGATGCGGCGATCGCGGAGGCGATCCGCGTGCTGCTGCGCACGACGCACAATTTGGCCGAGGGCGCGGGCGCAGCGGGCCTCGCCGGGCTGTTCGCGCTGCGCGATCAGCTCGCCGGAAAGACGGTGGCTATCGTACTTTCGGGCTCGAACATCGACGAGCCGACGCTTCGCCGGGTCCTCGATCGCGAGCTCTGAGCGCGCGCGCACTCATCCGGCGGCGCAGCAGTCGCGGCATGCGCCTTGCGTCTGATCCAGCCAGGACAAGGAGGACTCTCATGGCTCTGAAGAAACTTGCTGGCCTGGCCGCGCTCGGTGGCTTTCTGTACGTGCACAAGAAGCGCGGCGGACAGCTGTCGCTCGACAGCTTCAAGGAGACCGCGCGCAGCCTGGTCGACGACGTCAAGGGACGCGCACAGGACATCAAGGAGAAGGCCGAGCACAAGCTGAACGAGAACCGCACGAGCGGGGACTTCGGGTCCACGCAGTCCACGCAGCAGACCACCACGGTCGGCGAGGACGTCACCGGGTACGGCAGTGCCGGTTACGGCTATGGCAGCAACGATCTGAACCGTCGCTAATGCCGAGGCAGTAAAGCACCCTGTCGTTGCTTCACCGCCGAGGCACCGCGGCATGCACTGCCGCGGTGGGGCCGCCCGCTTCCGGTCACAACCCGGTCCGGGCGGTCCCTTTTTTCTCAGAGCAGGCGCGCCATCACGTAGTCGTCGAGGTACGCGTCGCCTTCGCGGATGAAGTTGCGGCGGCGACCCTCGATCGCGAAGCCGTGCTTCTCGTACAGCGCGATCGCCGGCGCGTTGCGCGCATACACGTAGAGCTCGACGCGCGTGATGCCGGCGCTCGGCGCCCACGCGAGGGCATCGGTCAGAAGCGCGCGGCCGACGCCCTTGCCGCGCCAGTCCGCCTTGACCGACATGCCGAGCGTCGCCACGTGGCGCACCGCGCGGCGCGGCGAGATCGCCCTCAGCGAGAGCTCGCCGACGAGCGCGCCCTCGGCCTCGGCGACGAGCATGATCGCGCTCGGCGACTCGGCGATGCTCTCGAGCAGATCCTTCTCCTCGTCGAGCGTCGTCTTGATCTCGTCGGGGGCGAGCGGGATGTTGATGCCGGGCTCGGCGGCGAGCGCCTTCAGGTGAGCGATCAGCGCGGCGGCATCGGTGGTTTTCGCTTCCCGGACGGTGATCGACGACATCGTGCGACTGTAGCTCAGCCGACGAGGCGCAGCGTCTCGAGGGCGAGCGCGCCGAGCGTGAACACGAGCCGCGCGCAGATCGGCGCGACGACGCTGCGGCCACCGGCGACGTAGATCCAGCCCACGCCGATGCCGAACACACCGGCGCCGAGCCGCGCGCCGAGGTCGCCCTCGGCGAGGGCCGCCTCCGCGATCGCGCCGACCAGGACCGCGAGCACCGGATGGCCGCCGAGCTCGAGCACGCGCTCGACGAGCCAGCCGCGCAGCACGAGCTCCGCGGCGATGGCGCCGACGCCGACCACGAGTGCGATCATCACCGCGGTCCCGGCGCTGCCCCGGACGACCGGGTAGGTCGACCACTGCACGGCCTGCCCGGTGATGGCCTCGACGAGCGGCGTCGACACGGCGAGCGCGAGAGCGAGCGCGGCGGCACCAGCCGCGACCCCGACCGCCGCGTACAGCGCCGGGCCCTCGATCACCTCCGCCCAGCTGCGCCCGCGCAGCCAGCGCGAGATGCTCGCGACCACGAGCAGCGGCACGGCCGCGGGCACCGGCAACGCGAGCACCGCCGCCGCGATCACCACGGCCACCTCGAGCGGCACGAGGTTGCGCATCTCGCGGGTCATGGACCGAGGGTATACGACGCGCGGTCGGCGCGGTTTCGCTACAACCAGTCGGCGAGCGGCGCCGGCAGGCCGAAGACGTACACCCACGCGCCAGCCGCCACGACCACGGCGAGCGCGACCAGCCACACGAACACGCGCCGGCGCGCGCCCCGGCGGCGCACCATCGCGGCGCCGATCCGCGGCGTGCTGAACAGGCGTTTGCGCGCGGGCACGGTCGGCGCGGTGCGTGACGGAGAGGGCGCCAGCGACGGCGGCTTCGAGCGCGACGAGCCGGGCTCGGCCATGCGCGCGCCGCCGACCGCGATCTCCCGCGCACCGGGCTGGCTCGGCTTCTCGAGCAGCTGGATCAGCTGCGAGAGGTTGGTCCGCTCCTCGCCGGGCTTCTGCATGAACGCCCACTCGATCCATTCGATCATCTGTGCATTCGAGGCCGTGGTCCACAGCTCGGTCGCCACGTTCGCGAGCGCGGTGCGCATCGCGGCAGCCGACTGCCAGCGGCGATCCGGATCGCGCTCGAGTGCGGTGAGCACGACGGTATCGAGCTCGCGCGACACGTCGGGGTTTCGCCGCGACGGCGGCGGCACCGGCGCGCGCTTGACCTTCTCGAGCACGCCGAGATCGTCGGGCGCGTCGAACAGCGTCTGGTTCGTGAGCAGCTCGTGCGAGACCGCACCGAGCGCCCAGAGATCGACACGCGAGTCGAGCTGCCCCGCGAGGTACTCCGGCGCCATGTAGCTGAACTTCCCCTTCACGGTGCCGACCTGCGTCTGCATGCTCGACCGCGCCATCTTCGCGACCCCGAAATCGATCAGCTTCACGATCCCGGTGTTCGACACGATGATGTTCGGCGGGGACACGTCACGGTGGATGAGGCCGAGTGGCCTGCCCTGCTCGTCGCACAGGTTGTGCGCGTACGCGAGCGCATCGCAGACCTGGCACAGGATGTTGAGCGCGACCGGCGGCGGCATGATGCCGACCGTGCTCTTGCACTGGCGGATCAGCTGGGCGAGCGTCGGGCCGGGCACCAGCTCCATCGCGATGAAGTACGTGTCGCCGACGCGGCCGAAATCGTACGTCTGGGCGATGTTCGGGTGCCTGAGGTGACCGACGAGCCGCGCCTCGTGAACGAACGACCGCACGAGCTCGGGGCTCTCGGCCGCGTGCGGCAACAGACGCTTCAGCGCGACCCGCTTGCGCAGGCCGCGCGACTCGGCGACGTGCACCGAGGCCATCCCGCCGACTCCGAGCTGCTCGTACACGAGGTACGAACCGAACTCCTGCGGCGCAGTCACCGGCTCATCGTAGCCGACCCTGCGCCGACGCGGGTGGGCGTTTCCCTGGGGCTAGTCCCCCGCCGGGTGGAACGTGAACGGGTAGTTCACCTGCACGCCGCCACCCGGTGGCCTCGGGAACTCGATGTGGGAGACCACGTCGGCGACGCAGTTCGCGACCGTGGGATCCATGCCGGCGCCCACCGAGGCACCGACGCCGCCGCCCGGCGTGATGAAGAAGCTGACCGTGACCGTGCCGTCGAGGCCCGGGTTCGCGAGCAGCTGCTTTTCGTAGCAGTAGCCGATCTTGTCGATGTTGCGCTTGATATAGCGGCGGACGATCGACCTGTCGAAGTCGCCGCCGCCGGTGGGCGTGCCGAGCGTCGGCTCCGGCACGAGACCGTGGTGCTTGCGGCCGCCGGGGAGGCCGGCACCGCCGGGACCGTCCCAGCCGCTGCGGCCGAACTTGCCGAGGCCGATGCGGCCGTAGCCAGGCTCGGTGCCGATGATGCCGCACGGCTCGTGCGTGCAGCCGCCGCCCCTGCCGAAGCCGCTGCGGCCGTAACCGAAGTTGCCGTAGGCCTCGCCTTCAGCGCCGAAGATCGGGCCCCAGACGTCGGTCGAGTCGGGGCCGCTCGAGAAGTTGCTGTTCTCGGTGATCGACGAGAAGGTGTCTGCGCTCGAGATCGAGCCGAGGATGCCGGCGGTGCGCGCCATGGCGATCGCCTCCTGGCGTGCGAGCTGCGGATCGACATCCTTGTTCTTGATGCGCAGGTGGCCGTCGGCGCGGTTGGACTTCGTGGTACCGGCGGCGCCCTCGGTGAGCGCCATCTGCGCGTTCGCCCCCTCGGAGCCACCGCCGCCGTCGTCGGCGACGACCTGCTCGGGCGGCTCGTCCTCGTGCTGCGTGCCGTCGGTGCGTGTCGATATCATCTCGCCCTCGGCGAGATCGATCGACGCGCCGCCGGCCTCCGCCGGGATGTACGACAGCAGCAGCACGAGGCCGAGGTGGACGCCGAGCGAGCCGGCGAAGTAGCTCATCGTGCGGCTCTGCAGGCCGGCGAACAGCGGCGTCGCCTGCCGGCGCGGCCGGGCGACGGCCGAGACGACGAACGAGGTCTGGCCGACCTTCGCGCGGATCCGCGGGTGGATCGCGAGCGGCAGCTCGAACGCGCCGGGCACGGTGCTCGATGGACGCGCGTGACCCGCGGCGGCGAGCTCGGCGAGCGGCATCGCGCGGCCATCGACGACCGCCTCGCCGGTGACGCCGGTGCCGAAGTTGAACACGAAGCTGTCGCCGGCCGGCGCGACCAGCGGAAAGCTCGCGCAGCCGATTCCCTCGACGGGTTGCTCGACCTCGGGCGCGGTGCCGATCCGGTAGTAGGGACTCCGGCGCTCGTCGCGGATCCGCAGCAGCGCACCGGCGAGCGCGACGATGCCGACCGCGAAGCCACCGAACGCGAGCCAGTCGTAGCCAGCGGAGAGGAGCTGCGGGCGGTACGCGTATGCCGGCCGGTGCGCGACCTGGGTCCAGTACTCGAGCGCGCCCTTGTTGTAGGCAGCCGTGCTGACCGAGATGTAGAACGCGACCGCCGACACCAGCACGCACATCACACCTGTCGCGAGTAGCGCCCACGTCCGCGGCGTGACCTTGCCGCCGTGAGGATCCATGCAGTGCTTCACGTCGACGACCGAGTCGCCGAGCATGGTCGCGACCTCGATTGCATTGCCGCCTGCTTCGAATTGTTCCGACATGTAGATAGACCTCCGTCGAGGCGCCGCGCGCCTGTGCCGCTCCCACGCTTCGCCGGGCTTGGCGAATGCGTCGCGGTTCTGCGCAATCCGACACCAGCCTGCGTGACGAGTTCCCGACAATTTTGGCTGCAACTCGACGCGAACATTCGGTGTCCGCGAGTGACGGCACGCTGCACCCCGAGCTCACCAGCGCGCTTGTCCGCACCGGGTGAGCCGGTACACTGGAGCCGTGGATCGAGATGGTTTTCGGGAAGCGCTGCTCGCGATCATGGAGCGCAAGGTGCACTGGGCGTGGCCGCACTTCACGGCGGGACGCGTGGCGAAGGACAAGCTGCACGTGCACTTCGAGCAGGAGTACGCGACGTACGTGCGCGACTTCCCGGTGATGGTTGGCTGGGCCTACGTGCAGTGTCCGATCGCGGAGGTGCGGCGCGACCTCGCCGAGAACCTCTACGAGGAGGAGACCGGCGGCGTGATCGCCGGCCGGCCGCACCCCGAGCTGTTCCTCGAGTACCCGCGCGGCCTCGGCATGGACCTCGCGCGGTTCGCATCCGTCGAGCTACTCCCCGCCGCACGCGAGTACCGCGCCGTGCTCGACGAGCACACGCAACACCAGGGCTGGGCACAGGCGGCCGCCGTGACGACGCTGTTCGTCGAGGGCACCGATCACGAGCGCGGCGAGCTCGATCCAGACGCACCGAAGCGGCCCGCGCCGCCGCTCGAGGAGCACCCGCTCGTCAAGCACTATGGACTGCCGGTCGAAGGCCTCGCGCTGACCAAGGCGCACCGCCGGGTCGAGGGCAGTCACCGCGCCGCCGCGTGGCGGATGATCCTCGATCACGTGCCGCCGGCGGAGTACGGCGGCGTGCTCGCGGCGATGGAGCGGACGCTCGAGGCGTGGCGCGCATATCGCGATGCGGTCGCCGCCGCGTGCGGCCTCGCGCGCTGACCGCACGGCGTGCGCCGGCGCACGCGCGCTGCGCATCCCGGCGCACCGCGCGTCCAGGACCTATCTCGCGCCGGAGCTGTCCCTCGATCTTGCAGTGGAACGGCCACAATGCCCACCGCCGCCACTTCCGTCGAGCGAAGCGGACGTACGGCGGTTGTCCACATCCGGGGCGACGTCGTCGTGCCGACCGCGCGGCAGCTCTACGGCACGCTACGCGGCCTCGCCCGCCGTCGCGACGTTCACAAGGTGATCGTCGACTTCGGCGAGGCCGGCCGGCTCGACTCGTCGGGCGTCGCGGTGCTCGAGCTGGTCCGCCGCACGATGCGCCACGGCGGCAAGGAGCTCGCGCTCGATCGCCTCGGCGTCACCCACTCCGCCGCGCTCGAGCTGGCGCCCGCCCAGCGCACGGACCTGCCGCCGCCCGACGATGGCCCGGGCTGGCTCGAGACGATCGGTCAGCACGTGCTCGAGCTCGCCGCGACACTGCGCGCGCTCGCCCGGCTCACCCGTGACACGCTCGCGCAGAGCTGGGCGATCGTGACGCGGACGCGCAAGCTCCCCACCGGCTCGGTCGGCGAGCACGTGCTGGCGATGGGCGCGGATGCGGTGTTCATCGTCGGCCTGCTCAGCTTCTTGCTCGGCATGACGATCGCGTTCCAGGGCGCGGTCCAGCTCCAGCAGTTCGGCGCCGGCGTGTTCGTCGCTGACATGGTCGGCTGGCTGATGATCCGCGAGTTCGCGCCGCTGATCACCGCGATCGTGCTCACCGGCCGCACCGGCGCGGCCATCGCCGCCGAGCTCGGCACGATGCGCGTCGGCGCCGAGATCGACGCACTCGCGACCATGGGCGTCAGCCCGATCCGGTTCCTCGTCGTGCCCCGGCTCGCCGCGCTGACGTTCGTCCAGCCCGCGCTGACGTTGATGGCGATGTTCATCGGCATCGCCGGCGGGTACCTGGTCAGCGCGCTCGTGCTCGGGCTCGCGCCGTCGACGTTCTGGGCCCACATCACCGAGCGCGTATCGATCGCCGACTTCGCCCAGGGCCTCGGCAAGTCGCTCGTGTTCGCGCTGATCATCGGGCTCACCGCGTGCCACCTCGGCCTGCGCACCTCGGGAGACGCGAGTGCCGTTGGCCGCGCGACGACGCGCACGGTGGTCGTCAGCGTGTTCCTGATCGTCGTCGTCGACGCGCTGTTCGCGACCATCATCACGATGGCGGGGCCGACGTGACCGCGCCGCTGCTCGCGTGCCGCGGCCTCGCCGTCGGCTACGACGCGCCGATCCTGCGCGATGTCGAGCTCGCCGTCGAGCCCGGCGAGATCGTCGCGCTGCTCGGTGGCTCGGGCAGTGGCAAGTCGACGCTGCTACGGACGGTCTGCGGCCTGGTCCCACCGCTCGCCGGCGAGGTCCGCCTGTTCGACGAGCCGCTCTACGCGCTCGCGGCCGATGCGCGCGACCTGCTGCTCCAGCGGATCGGCGTCGCGTTCCAGCAGGACGCGCTGTTCTCCTCGATGTCGATCGAGGACAACGTCGCGCTGCCGCTGCGCGAGCTGACCAAGCTGCCGGCCGCGGTGATCCGCGAGATGGTGCACATGCGGCTCGAGCTGGTCGGCATCGCGGAGCTCGCGCGGCGGATGCCCGCGCACGTCTCGGGTGGCCAGCGCAAGCGCGCCGCCCTCGCCCGCGCGTCGATCCTCGATCCCGAGATCATCTTCGCGGACGAGCCGACCGCCGGCCTCGATCCCGTGGTGGCCGCCGAGATCGACCGCACGCTCGTCGCATTCCGCGACGCGCTCGGCAGCAGCATCATCGTCGTCAGCCACGAGCTCGAGAGCATCCGCGCGACCGCCGACCGCGCCGTGATGCTCGGTGACGGCCACATCGTCGCCGCGGGTACCGTCGACGAGCTCCAGCGCAGCCGGGACGCCACGGTGTTCCAGTTCTTTCACGCGAGGACCGGATGACCACCACGAAGCAGCAGAAGATCCGACTCGGCGTGTTCGCGATCTCCGCCGGCGCACTGTTCGCCCTGGTGCTCGTCGTGTTCGCGGGCGTCCAGCTGTGGCCGGGGCACGACCGCTATTACGTCGAGTTCGACTCGACGGTGTACGGCCTCGAGGAGGGTGCCGACGTGTTCCTCAACGGGGTGCGAGTCGGCAAGGTCGGCGACCTCGGCATCTCACCGAAGGACATCG
>DAIRFU010000753.1:0-3381 GCA_036794935.1 Kofleriaceae bacterium
GATCGCGGGCACGCTGACGTACGTCGCGCCCGAACAGATCCGCGGCGACGCACTGACCGGCGCCGCCGATATCTACTCGCTCGCGGTGCTCGCGTATCACCTGCTGTGTCGCCGGCCGCCGTTCGCCGGCGCCGACCTCGCGCTGCTCCAGATGCACCTGCGCGCCGAGCCACCACCGCCCCGCATGGCGTGGCCCGATGCGCCGGCCGCACTCGACGAGCTGCTCGTGCGCATGCTCGCAAAGCACCCCGAGCAGCGGCCATCGCTCGACGAGGTCGAGCGCGCGCTGCGCGAGGCTCTGGACGTGATCGACGCGCCACCGCGGCTCGCCGAGGGCAGCCGGGCTCACATCGCGCTGCCGGCCGAGGCGCCGTGGTACCTGCGCTGGCTGTCCGCGCGCGGGCTCGCGCCCGAGCTCGCCGGCGACGTGCTCGGCCGGCCGGTGCTGCCGGCGCCGCCGTTCAAGCTCGGCTGGATCTGCGTCGCGGCCGTGCTCGTCGTGCTCGCGGCCCTCGTGAACGCGCTGCCGTGATCAACGCTTGATGCCGACGACGAGGCCGTCGGGCGTCGGTACGCAGACCGAGTCGCAGGTCGCCGCGACGTGCTCGTGAAACGCGCGCATCGCCCGCCCGCGATCGCTGTCGTCGAGCAGCTCGCCGAACAGGTACGCGTTGTCTCCGATCACGAGGCCGCCGGTGCGCAGGTGCTGGGTCGCCCACACGCCGTAGCGATCGTAGTTCGCCTTGTCGGCATCGATGAACACCGCGTCGAACGGACCGTGCTGCTCGAGGGTCGGCAGCATGTCGACGCCCGCACCGACGACGACGGTGATGCGCCCGGCGAGACCGGCTCGCTCGATGTTCTCGCGCGCGACCTTGGCGTGCTTGGGTTCGAACTCCACCGAGTAGAGGTGGCCATCCGCCGGCAGCGCGCGCGCCATCTGGATCGCCGAGTAGCCGACGAGCGTGCCTACCTCGACGACACGCCGTGCACCGACGAGCTTCAGCAGGAGCTGGAGCAGCTTGCCCTCGCTCGGGCCGACCTGGATCGCCGGGATGCCCTCGGGCACCGCGAACGCCTGCGCGAGCGCGGCATCGTGGCTCGCATGCGTGTCACCGACGTACTTGATGATCGCGGGTGTCTGGTAGCGCTTGCCTTCGCGCGAGTCGTTGTCGGCCATGCCCCGATCTAGGCGCTAATCATCGGCGTTGTCACTGCGGTACGGCCCGAACTTCGCCATCTCGGCGAGCTCGAGAGCCATCGCCTGCGCCTCGCGCTCGGTGAAGTCGCGGACCGCGGCGGCGAGACCTTCATGGCGGATCCAGTGCGCCGAGTACGTGCGGCTGGGCTCGAAGCCGCGCAGCAGCTTGTGCTCGCCCTGTGCGCCCGCCTCGAACAGCGGCAGCGCGCGCTCGATCGCGCGCTCGATGCCGGCGTAGTACGCGGTCTCGAAGTGCAGCAGGTCGACGTGCGTGTCCGCGCCCCAGTAGCGGCCGTACAGCGCACTCGGTGTCTCGAGAAACAGCGCGCCGGCGATCCGGCGGCCGTCCTTCACGACCTCGACCATGCGCATCGCGTCGGGCAGGTGCGCGGCGAGCAGGTGGAAGAAGCCGGCGTGCAGGTAGTCGCGGCCGCCATGGTTGTCGGTCGTGATCCGGTAGAAGCGATCGAGATCATCGAGCTGCGACTCGGTCAGCTCGGCGCCCTCGATCCAGCGCAGCGAGTCGATCGCGCCGCGCGCGCGCTCGCGCTCCTTGCGTAGCTGCTTGCGCTTGCGGCTCTTGAGCTGGCCGAGAAAGTCATCGAAGCTCGCGTAGCCGCGGTTCTTCCAGTGGAACTGGAGCGTGACCCGCGGGAAGAAGCCGGCACGCGCGAGCACGGCCTGCTCCTCGGCCGTACAGAACAGCCAGTGGATCGACGAGCAGCGGGTCTCGTCGGCGAGCACGCGGACACCGGCGAGCAGCGCGTCCGTGACGTCGGCCGCGGCGTCGTTCGCGAGCAGGATGCGACGTCCGGTCGCAGGCGTCGCCGGCGCCGCGATCACGAGCTTCGGGTAGTACCGGATCCCGGCGCGCTGGGCCGCGCTCGCCCAGCCCCAGTCGAAGATGTACTCGCCGTAGCTGTGATCCTTGACGAATGCGGCGACGCCGCCGACGAGCCGCCCTGCCCGTTCGGCGAGCACGTACGCGGGAGCCCAGCCGCTGCGCCGCCGGCCGGTGCCCCCCACCGAGCCCGATTCCTCGAGCGCGCGCAGAAATCCATGACGGAGAAACGGCGACGGGCCGTGGTCCAGCGCGTCCCAGGCCGAGGCGTCGACGTCGCGGATCGACGCCACGACGCGAACCGCGAGTTTTGCGGGCCCTGCGTTCGTGCTAGAAGCCACGTACAACTCCCATGGCGCTCGACCCGCAGCTCAAGCAGAAGATCGACCAACTCGTCAACCAGGACCCCGTGGTCCTGTTCATGAAGGGCACGCGGAGCTTTCCGCAGTGCGGCTTCTCGGCGTCGGTCGTCAACATCCTCTCCACCTTGATCCCCAAGTTCGCCACGGTCAACGTGTTGTCCGATCCGGACATTCGCGGTGGCATGAAGGACTACTCGGACTGGCCGACGTTCCCGCAGCTGTTCATCCGCGGCGAGTTCGTCGGCGGCGCCGACATCGTGCGCCAGATGTTCGAGGCCGGCGAGCTCGAGAAGAAGCTCGGCGACCTCGTCGCGCCCGCCAAGGTCCCGAACCTCATGGTCAGCGCGCGCGCTGCCGCCGAGCTCTCGGCCGCCCTCAAGGACGGCTCGCCGGGAGACGTCATCCACCTGACGATCACGCCGAGCTGGGAGCACCAGCTCGACATCGGCGCGAAGGAGCCGTCGCACGTCACCATCCAGTCCGGTGGGATCACGCTCCAGCTCGATCGCGCGAGCGCGCAGCGCGGCAACGGCGTGACCATCGACTTCGTGGAGGACGCGCACGGCGCGGGCTTCAAGATCGAGAACCCGAACCGACCGCCGATGGTGCGCGAGATCGGGCCCAAGGACCTCAAGGCGCTGATGGACAGCGGCAAGGTCACCCGGCTCTACGACGTGCGCACGCCGAAGGAGCGCGACATCGCGACGATCGAGGGCACCACGCTGCTCGACGACGCGGCGATGGCGCAGATCGAGCAGCTGCCGAAGGACACCCCGATCGCGTTCCACTGCCATCACGGCGGCCGCAGCCGCGGGGCTGCCGACCACTTCGTGAAGCAAGGGTTCAAGGCCGTCTACAACATGGCCGGCGGCATCGATGCGTGGGCGCGCGACGTCGATCCGTCGCTGAAGCGCTACTAGACCGGCCGCGCGACATTTCGCTTGAACGGGCCTGCCGGGCGCTGCATCGTGCGCCCG
>DAIRFU010000152.1:0-1316 GCA_036794935.1 Kofleriaceae bacterium
CCTCGGCGGTCGCCGCATCGAGCCGGCCGAGCACCGCGCCGAGTGCGGCGTCGTCGAGCTCGGGCGCGCGCACCGCGGCGGCGAGGTCACCGCGGCTATCCTTGAGGTTGCGCCGCGCGCCGTGCAGCTTCTCGTACAGCTTGTCGACCTCGGCGATGATCGCGCGCTCCTGGGCGGGCGATGCGTCGAGGTGTGAGAGCGCCACGTAGAGGCCGCGGCGGCGGCCGTCGAAACCGGAGCGCCAGCCGTGATGCCAGCCGTGGTGGTGATGGTGATGCCAGCCGTAGCCGTAGTAGCCGTGCGCGCAGCGGCGCGCCTTGCGAGCCGCGATGAAGCCGAGAACACCGAGTCCGAGTGCGAGACAGATCATGGGGTGGTTCCTTTCACCAGCCCAGCATGAGGACCGCGTGTTGCGGGACCTGCCGGTCGTTTGTGAAGAAACCTTGCAGCGGCATCGCCAGGTGGCCGGCGTCCGACCCGGGCCCGGACGGTGCGTCCGCGGAGCGGCCGGGCGCGCGGGCAAGCGTGCGAGATCACGGCGTCGTGATCTGGCCCGCGCCCTGCTGTGCGTGGCGGCGTGGTCGCCCTCATCAAGTCATCCACCCTGGTCGGCATCGACGCGGTCACGATCGACGTCGAGTGCGTCATCACGGCCGGTCAGCTGCCGGCGTTCAATATCGTCGGCCTGCCGACCACGTCCGTGAAGGAGGGCGCGGTGCGCGTACGCAGCGCACTGGCGTCGGTCGGGCACGAGGTCCCGCAGAAGAAGGTCACGGTCAACCTCGCGCCCGCCGATCTGCGCAAGCCGGGCTGCGCACTCGATCTGCCGACCGCGCTGTCGATCCTGATCGCCGACGGTACGTTTGACGGCACGCCACTCGATAGCCTGCTCGTGCTCGGCGAGCTCGGCCTCGATGGCTCGGTGCGCGCGGTGCCGGGCGTGCTCGCCGCCGCGATGCTGGCGCGCAAGCGACGCATGCGCGGCGTGATCGTGCCGGATCGCTGCGCGGCCGAGGCGCTCGTCGTCGACGGCATCGAGGTGTATGGCGCGCGCCACCTCGCCCAGGTGGTGGACGCACTCGCCGGCACGAGTGATCTACCGGCACCGTCGCGTGGCAGTGGGCGGCGGCCGCGCCGCACGCACTGCGCCGACATGGCCGAGGTCCGCGGCCAGAGCTACGCGCGGTCGGCGATCGAGCTCGCGGTGGCGGGCGGCCACAACCTGCTGATGTCCGGGCCGCCGGGGACCGGCAAGACGATGCTCGCGCGCCGGATCCCGAGCGTGCTGCCGACGATGACGCGCGACGAGTCGCTCG
>DAIRFU010000152.1:1326-12199 GCA_036794935.1 Kofleriaceae bacterium
GAGACGACGAAGATCTACTCCTCGCTCGGCCTCGCGCACGGCGGGTTGATCAACGAACGGCCGTTTCGCGCGCCACACCACACGATCAGCGGCTCGGCGCTACTCGGCGGCGGGACGCATCCGCGGCCCGGCGAGATCTCGCTCGCCCACAACGGGGTGCTGTTCCTCGACGAGATGCCGGAGTTCGCGCGCCACACGATCGAGGCGCTGCGCCAGCCACTGGAGGAGCGCGCGGTCACGATCAGCCGCGTCCACGGCACGATCCGGCTGCCGTCGTCGTTCTTGCTCGTCGCCGCGTCGAACCCGTGCCCGTGCGGGTGGCTGCAGTCGGGCGTGCGCGAGTGCACGTGCAGCCGGTTCGCGGTCGATCGCTATCGCGCCCGGATGAGCGGGCCGCTGCTCGACCGGATCGATCTGCAAGTCTACGTCGGGCCGGTGCCGCTCGCGGTTCTGCGCGACCCGGCGCCCGCCGAGCCGTCGGCCGCGATTCGCGAGCGCGTGATGGCCGCCCGGGAACGACAGCTCGCGCGGCTCACGCAGTTCGGCCTGCGCTGCAACGCGGAGATGACCGCGAAGGTCCTGCGCGAGAGCTGTCCACTCGACGCCGGTTGCGAGAGCTACCTCAAGGAGCTCGTCGAGAAACGCCAGTCGATGAGCGCGCGCTCCATCGACCGGCTCATCAAGGTCGCGCGCACCGTCGCCGACCTGCTCGGCCAGGACGCGATCGATATCAACTGTCTGCGCGAAGCCGCCGACTACCGCGCCGTCGATCCGACGGCGGACGTGTTCGTCGCGCCGGCACCACCAAACACGCCAACCCCCGACGAGCTGGCCGCCGCGCGGACGCACCTGCCGCCCCTGCCCGCCCCGCCGTGACTTCCAGCCATCCCGCAGCAAAGGAACCTGTCATGTCGCCCCTCGCCCATCGCATCTACAAGCAACTGCTCGCGCACGTCCGCCGCCGCAAGGCGTCGATCACGTATGGCGAGCTCGCCGCCGCCGTCGCGGTCCACGCGCGCAGCCCGAAGCTGCACGCCGCGCTCGGCGAGCTGTCGAACGCGTGCCGCCACCGCCAGCTGCCCTGCCTGCCCGCGATCGTGTGGCGCGCCGACAGCAAGCGCCCGAGCGACGGCTACTACAAGGTCGCGCATCCCCGCGCGCACACCGATGACGCGCGCGTCGCCGCATGGGAGCGCGAGCATGCGCGCGTGCTGCGCGAGATCGCTCGGTTTCCGACGAAGCTGGGCGAGTGAGTCGGACATTGCCGTGCTCGAGGCCAACCCATATGCTCGAGGAGATGCGCAAGACGATCTCGCTCGCCCAGCTCGCAAAGGACGTCGAACGGATTGCCGACGATATCAACGCGTCGGGAGCGATCTACTGCGTGAAGCGACGTGGCAAGGCCGGCGTGATGCTGCTCGACGCCGCGTACTACGAGGGCTGGCTCGTCGCCATCGAGCTGATGAAGCAGCCGAACTGGCGCGAGGAGTGGGACGCAGCGCGATGTGCTGCGGAGCGCGGCGAAGGACGAGATCTGGAAGAGGTTGCGAAGGAGCTGGGCCTTGATCGCCCTGCTCAGCTCTACCGCCGAAAGGCAGCCTCGCGAGCTTCGAGCGCCCGCCGCACGAAAGGTGCTCGACGCGATTCGCGTCCTCGCCGTCGTTCCGCATAGCGGTCGCCGCCTACCGGACGCCGTCTTCGCTGGCTGGTTGATGAAGACCGTCAAGATCCGACGTGGCTGGTCGTACCGTGTGATTTACCGCCCGATGCCGCGGTGGATCTTCATCGAGCGGATCATCCCGTCGTGGGCGTCGATCTCGGCTCCATCCTGGTAGGCGCAGGCTGATGGCCGGTACCGTTGCTGTGATCGGTGTAGTTGCGCGCGAAAGCCATTGCGCCCGCGGAAGAGGCGCAGCATACCATCGCGATATGGCAGGCCGAATGCTCCTCCTGGTGACGCTGGCGCTGGTGTGTGGGACCGCGCGGGGCGCGGACGCGCAGTCCAAGAAATCGGTGCCGGCCCTGGTCGGCACGAACCAGCTGATGACGATCACGACACCGGCGGGGTTCGTCGACGACGTCGTCGGCTTCGCGAACCAGCGCGTCGCGTACGTGGTCGCCGAGAGCGGCGTCAAGGCCGAGCTCCACGTCGTCCAGCTCGGCTGCGTCACCTGCATCGCCGAGAAGAAGGAGATCGTGGTCGACCTGTCGCCCGTGACGCTGCGGCCGACCACGGTGCAGCTCGTCGGCCAGCGCGCGTTCGTGATCGGCCAGGCCGGCGAGGGCACGCAGGTCGCCGCACTCGTCGAGCTCGGCAAGCACGCCGGCAAGCCGGTCTACAAGCTCGGCCCGGCGACGCACATCTCGCTGATCACCCAGGGCGGCAAGCAGCGCATCGCCGTTCACCAGGCAGTGGCGGGCGCGAAGAGCACCCGCCATCAGGTCGAGCTGTTCGCGATCGAGACCGGCCGGCGCGTCGCCAGGAGCCGGCCGTTCGAGGTCGAGGCCGGCCGCAACAAGAAGCTCGATTTCCGCGTCAACCACTGGGGCGACGGCTGGACGCGCGCGGTCGGGATCAAGGGCGGCGTCTGGGTGAAGAAGGAGAACCAGCGCTCGCCCGACACCGAGGCGACCTACGATCTGGTCACCGGCAAGTTCGTCGCGGACCAGCGCATCACCGACCTCCTCGAGCAGCGCACCCGCTTCCAGGTACTCGCCGATGCCGGCGGCACGCTCGATTTCCTGCGCATGAAGCCGGACCGCTCGGGGATCGAGCTGTGGCACCGCGGCAAGCCGGTCGCGGTCACGCTCGACCAGGCGCTGTCTCAGTACGACCCGATGTCGCTACAGGGTGTCGTCGGCACCGACGGCTCGGCGTGGCTCGCGATCAAGGTCGACCCGGTCAACGCCGAGGCGGTCGCGCGCAAGAAGGCGGACCCCGAGTACCTCGACATCTATCGGGTGTCGGCCGACGGCAAGGCGGTGCGCAAGGCGCGTGTGCTCGCGAAGGGCGTGCGCCACCGCTTCGGTGTCATCGACGGCACGTTCTGGCTGCTCGAGCGATCGGGCAGCTTCGACCGTGGCGGCCGCGCGCTGACGATCTATCAGTAGGACGCGGCGAGCGCGATCGCGAGCTCGGCACCGACCTGCGCGTTGTGCCGCGCCAGCGCCTTGTTCGCGCGCACGGACCTCCCGCCGGTCGCCTCGGCGAGAGTCGCGAGCAGGTGCGGCGTCAGCTGCTTGCCGGTGATGCCGAGCGAGGTGGCCGTGCGCAGCGCGTCCTCGATCGCGCGCCCGATCAGCTGCTCGTCGAGCGAGGCCTCCGCCGGGATCGGGTTGCACACGAGCACGCCGCCGCCGCCGAGCTCGCGCCAGTGGCGGCCCAGGATCGCGGCGCAGTCCGCGGGGGTGCCGGTGAAGTGCTCGAGCCGCAGGCCCGAGCGCACGGTGTAGAACGCCGGCATCTCGTCGGTGCGGTAGCCGAGCACGAGGATCCCGAGCGTCTCCATCATCTCGAGCGTGCGCGGCAGATCGAGGATCGCCTTCGCGCCGGCCGAGACGACCGCGATCGGCGTCTTCGCGAGCGCGATCAGATCGTGCGACACGTCGCCGGCATCGCCGCGGTGAACGCCCCCGATGCCCCCGGTCGCGAACACGCGGATCCCTGCACTCGCCGCGATCACGCTCGTCGCGCTGACCGTGGTCGCCGCGCTCCGGCGCCGCACGAGGTGGACCGCGAGGTCAGTCGCGCCGGCCTTCGCGAACGACTTGCCGTCGCGCGCGACCTGCTCGAGCTGCGCGGTCGACAGCCCGATGCACGGCCGGCCGTCGATCAGCGCGATGTGCGCGGGCACCGCGCCGGCGTCGCGCACGACCGACTCGAGCTCCTTGGCGAGCTCGAGGTTATCCGGCCACGCCATACCGTGCGCGACGAGCGTCGACTCGAGCGCTACGACCGGGCGCTTGTCGACACGCGCTTCCGCGATCTCGGGAGACAACACGACATCCAGCACGCCCCGATACTAAATCGATCAGCGCAGCTCGAATTCGCTACAGAACGCGACTTCGCTCGGAATTGCGCCGGTCTGCGGATCCTTCGCATCCGGCGGCCACCGCCACCGCCCCTCATCGGCCCAGCCGTGCCAGCACTTCTGACAGGCGAGCGCGTCGGGGCACGAACGTGCGGGCGCTCTCACTGCACGACGAAGTAGTGCGACCACGTGGTCGCGAACTCGATCGTGTCGCCAGACGGCGTCCAGTCGCCGGTCGCCGCGTTCGGCCGCCCCGTATGGAAGGTGACGGCAATGACATAGGTCTTCCCGGGCACGAACAGCGCTCGCTCGATGAGGACGCGATCTCCCGCTGTCGTGATCCAGCGCCGCGCGATGCTCGTCGTGAAGCCGTCGACCGGGATCAGCTCCTCGAGGAGGACGCTCGTGTAGTGGACGTCTCCTGCGGCGACCGCTCGCCACGTCAGCTCGACGTCAGCGTCGGGCAATGCGAGCACGCTGCCATCGACGTCGAGTGGCGAGCCCGCGAGCTCGAAGTCGCCGGCGATCGCGATGGTCGCTGGCATGTCCTGCGCGGGCAGGTCGCACGCGGCGGTGTCGTGCGGGACTGTACGGTATCTCCGGATCGCGTCGTAGAACCGCAGCGGCGTCGACGTGTCGGGGAGCTGGACGTCGAAACCGCCGAGCGCGCCGGCCTGCGCGAGCAGCGGCCAGCCCGGGAACGGATCGTGAAACGAGGCGGTGACCGTCGAGTCGACCGGCGGGATCTGACCCGCGCTCGCGAGGACCACCGGCGCGGTCACGCCGAGCTGCTCGGGGGCGGGCGCCGCGAACACGTACCAATCGCCACCGACGTACGGGTATGACCGGCCGACGGCGGTCTGGAGCCGCGAGGCCACGCTCGCGTTCGGGGCGTTGAGGGTTGCGCAGTCGTCGTGCACGACGGGCGTGGGCTGCGGCAGGAGGATCGACTGACCGACGACCTGTGTGACCGCGGCGGATGTCACCGCCGTGATGACCTGGTACGCGAGCGGCGGGTGGCTGATCCGATCGACGCGGGACTCGAGCACGTAGACACGGTCGTTCTTGCTCGCGTCGAGCATGCCCAGCCGCGCGTTGGCAGTCGGGGCCGCGGTACGCCAGTCCATGGTCACGACGGGTCCGTAAGCCCCGGTGTTCGTCAACGAGTAGACGCCCGTCGACGCGACCTGGGCGGCCTTCAGATCGACGACCTGGGGCGCATACGAAAACTGCAACAAGCTCTTGCCCAGCGGCGCCGCGTCGGGTCGCCCCGCGACGATCTGTGGAATCGCGAGCTCGGGCGCGTCGAGCTGATATTCGTTCGGGAGGCCGTCGACCGTGATGACCAGGCGATACGGCTGGTCGTCGCGGTCGCGCGTGAGCTCGAAGGTCCCGTCGTCGTGATACGTCACCGGTGCGTCGGTGCCATCGTCGAGCGTGACCGAGAGCGCGACCGAGGTCGCCGGATATGTGCGTTCGAGCACCAGCGGCGAGAGGTCGCTGCCGTTCGTGACGTAGCGCTCCCACAACCTGCCGTGCACTCGCGGCTCTGCCGCATCCGGTCGTGCCGCCTGCCCAGGCTCGAGATGGTCGAGCCCGAACACGACATCGCAGCCGGCGACGCCGGTGACGCACACAAGGCCGAACACGACCCCGCCAAACCGCATGGCGAGCAACGGCATTGCTACGGCCATGGTACACGAACCGCGCTCGGCTCGCCGAGATTCGGAGCGTGCCAGCAGCTGCGAAACGATCCACCGATCGCCGCGAGCTTGAAACGATCAGCGCAGCTCGAATTCTTTACAGAACGCGACCTCGCTCGGCAGCTCGCCGGTCTCGGGATCCTTTGCATCGAGCGGCCATCGCCGCTGCCCCTCATCGGGCCAGTCGTGCCAGCACTTCTGATCGCGCGCGTTCCAGAAGAAGCAGTGGCAGCACGCCGACCGCAGCTCGAACCGGCGGGCCTCCTCGATCAGCTGCGCGGTCAGCGGGAACTTCACCGCGCCGACCCGGAGCCGACGGCCGCATCCCTGGCGTCATCGGTCATCGCGTTGTAGCCGGCCTCGATGCCCTTCTTCAGCCGCTTCGCCGCCGGACCTGCCGTGTCCTCGACGCCGTCCTTGAGCTCCTGCGCCTCGTCCGTGTGCCAGATCGCGCGCACGTGGCCGAAGAAGGTCCGGTTACCGAGCTTGACCGTCGCGCCGCAGAACGCGAGCGCGCCGGCCAGCGCGAGGAACACGAGGAGCCTGATCACCTCTGGAGTCTAGCTAGTCCGTCGAGCGCTTCAAGATCAGGAACGCAACGCGCCGATTCTTTGCCCACGCCTTCTCGTTGTGCTCGCGAATCAGCGGCTGGGTCTCGCCGTACCCCTGTGACGTGAGTCGCTTCTCGTCGACACCGTGATCGACCAGGTACTGCTTGACCGAGGCGGCGCGGCGATCCGAGAGGTCGAGGTTGTACGTGTCGCTGCCACGCTCGTCGGTGTGGCCCTGGATCTCGATGAGCTCGATGCTCGGGTTGCCCTGCAGGGTCGCGGCGACGGCATCGAGGATCGGGTACGACTCCTTCTTGATGACCGCCTTGTTGTACTCGAAGTAGATCATGTCGAGGATCTCGATCGAGGTGTCGGTCACCACGACGCGTCCGCGATCCGGACAGCCGTCCTCGTCCTCGGTACCGTTATAGGTCTCGGGCTCGTTCGGGCACTTGTCGTCCTGATCGAGGATGCGGTCCTTGTCGTTGTCGAGGTCGGGACAGCCGTCCTCGTCCTCGAAGCCGTCCTTGTCCTCGGGGTCGTTCGGGCACAGATCGTCGACGTCGAGGATGCCGTCCTTGTCGTTGTCCGGATCGGGGCAGCCGTCCTCGTCCTCGAACTGGTCGAAGTCCTCGGGATCGTCCGGGCACTTGTCCACGTCGTCGAGGATGCCGTCGCCGTCGCGGTCGTTCTTGTTGCCCTCGGGGCAGCCGTCCTCGTCCTGGAAGCCGTCCTTGTCCTCCGGGATGTTCGGGCACTTGTCATCCTCGTCGAGGATGCCGTCGCGATCGTTGTCGGGCTCGGGACAGCCGTCCTCGTCCTCGAACCGATCGAAATCCTCGGGATCATCGGGACACTTGTCGACGTCGTCCTTGAGGCCGTCGCCGTCGCGGTCACCGATGTTGGGCTCGAACACGATGCCGATGAACGCGCGCAGGTCCGGGTTCGCGCCGGTCGCCTGGTCGCGGAGCAAGCCGGTGCCGCCACCGAGCGAGAGGAACGAGTTGCGCGCCAGGTACAGCTTGACGCCGGCGATCGCCTCGAGCGGCTGATAGTTCTCGTGGTCGCCGATCGGGATCGAGCCACGCAGCTCGCCGACGATGTCGAACTTCTGCACCTTGATCGCGTACGCGAGGCCGAGGCCGAACGGGATCTCGCTCGTCACGCTGACGGTCTCGCCGGTCCCCGGGGCGCCGTCGACGCCGCTGTCCGTGAACGTCGCGGTCTCCGAGCGCAGCCGGATACCACCGTTGAGCGCGACCCGGAACTGGCCCTTGCTGCCGAACTCCTTGTCGAGGATGCCCATGATCTGCGGCACGACCTTGCGGTCGCCGAGCCACTTGTTCTTGGGGTCGACGGTCGGCAGGTAGACGCTCGCGATCAGGCCGAGGCCGACGTGCGGAGGCCGGCTGGTCTTGAGGAAGCGCGTCTTGAGGTGAAGCCCGAGGTTGCCGATGCCCTGGCCATCGAGCTTGAACTCCATGTCGTCGTTCGGGCCGTCTGCGCCGAGATTGTTCGGCCCGCGGTCGCCGCCCATGATCACGAACGGCACCGACGCGCCGAATTCGAGCTCGGCCGGTCCAGCCTTGAGCCCGAACGCCGCGATCAACGTCGCGGTGACCATGTTGTTGACCTGGTAGCAGGGCATCCCGCTGCTGCTGCCGCAGGCGTCCTGGTCACCAAAGCCGAGCGTCTTGTAGCCCCAGTCCAGGGCGCCCAGGCCGAAGGAGAGCTCCTTGTGGCCGAGCACCTGCGAGGCATTCACGGTCAGGTAGCCACGCGAGTCCATCGCGGGCGTGAACGTGTCGAGCGGGATGTCTCCCGCTGCTTCCTGCGCCTGCGCTGGGCTGACCAGCGCGAGCATGAGTGCCGCCGTTGCAAGGGATCGAATCACAAGGCCTCCGGACATGTAGCCATTGGGCTAGTGCACCCAGGCTGTGCCCTGGTTACACCAACCCGCTCCCCCGGGTCAAACAAGCGGCAACACAGACGTTTCTCGCGATCGCTTTCGGTCGCGAGCCGTCTACTGGTAGTCGACCTTCTGCCGGATGCAGATCTGGGCGAACTTTTGCTGCTGCGCCGGCGTGAGCTGGCGGTAGTAGTACTTGGCCTTCGCCGAGTTGCTGCTCGAGCAGGACTCCATGAACGCCAGCTGGACGACGTAGGAGTCGCGCTTGCACTTGAGCGACGCCTCGAACTGGGCGAGCGCCGCGGCGTGCTGGCCCGAGTTGATAAACGTCATGCCCTTCTCCTTGAGCGCCTCGGCGTCGCAGCTCGGCGGCTTGTCCGGCCCGCAGCGCGAGTCCCCGGGGTTCTTCGAGCAGAACTGCTGGCGGCAGGCGCGCGTGTTCTCCGCGATGCGCTCGCTACAGTCCGCCGGGGGCGGCCGCTGGGTCTCGCACTTCTCGCGCTGGACCGCCGCCGCGGCGTCCGGGCCACCCTTGTTGCGCGCCTCGGCGACCAGCCGCTCGTAGCCGTCGCACTTGCCGCTGCGCTTCATCGCGAGCGCCTCGTCGTGGTAGCGCGCGATCAGCGTCTTCTGGAGGTCCTCGACGAGGTCCTCGGCCGGACCGCGGTACACCGACGTGTCCTCGATCTGAGCGAGCTCCTTCTTGGCCTTGCCGAGGTCGTTCTTCTTGACCGCGTCGCCGACCCTGCCGAGCGCGAGCTCGTTCTCGAGCTCGTCCTTGTACAGGGCGCGCATCGCCTTGGCGTTCTTCGGGTCGTGCTGCGCGAGCCGGTCGGCGCAGGTGATCGCGTCCGACCACTTCTTGTCGACCGCAAACTGCTTGCACTCGATCGTGATCTCGCCGGCGACGTCGTTCGGCGGCGGAGACACCATCTGCTGGGCGTCGGCCCGGCCGTTGTCCGGTGGCGTGACGACGTTGGTCCCGGCGGAGCCCTGGTCGTCCGGCCCGTTGTCGGCGACGAGGTCATTGCCACCGTCGGTCAACCCCGGCTGGCCGCCGGCGACGTTCGAGCCGCCGGGCTTCTCCTTGAGCGCGAAGAAGGCGCCCACGCCGCCGAGCACGAGCACGCCGAGCAGGATCGCCGCGAGCAGGCCGCGCTTGCTGCCGGTCTCGGGGACGTCGGCGATCACCGCGTCGCGCGAGAACACGAAGTCCTCGCCGGGCTCGACGAAGCGCAGCCGGACGTGGCCGAGATCGACCGTGTCGCCGCGGCGCAGCTCGACCTTGCCGTAGTCCTGGCCGTTAACCCGCACGCCGTTGCTCGACTGCAGATCGCTGATCGTGTAGCGGCCGGTCTCGGGATCGCGCGTGACCTTGGCGTGGTTGCGGCTGATCGACCGGTGGTTGACCACGAGGTCGTTCTCGTCGGTGCGGCCGACGATCATCTGCGGCCGGGTCAGGTCGAACTCCTTGCCGGCGAAGTTCGACGACACCACGACCAGCTTGCCGTAGCCGACCGGCTGGGTGAGCGCGGCGACCTGGGCGGCGGTCGCGACCGGGCGCCCCGCCGGATCGGTGTCGGCGACCGCGACCGGCGAGCGGTTCGGCGGCGTGCCGGCGATCGGCGCGGCGGTGGGCGCGGGCATCGGCTGGGTGGCCGGGCCCTGCATCGCCGGCATCACCTCGGTGGGCAACGCGTTGTCGATGCGCTCGATCGGCATCGTGCGCGCATCGTCGACCTGCTCGACACCCTCGGCCTTGAGGTAGAGCTTGTAGTCACCGATCTGGACCTGGTCGCTGACTCGCAGCGACACGCGCTCGGCGATCCGCGCGTTGTTGACGCGAATGCCGTTGTAGCTGCCGAGGTCCTCGATCTGGACCTCGCCGTTGTTACGGAGGATCCGGGCGTGCCGCCGGGACACGTTCCGCTCGGTGAGCCGGATCGTGTTGCCTTCCTTGCGACCGATCGTGATCTCGTCACGGATCAAAGGGACGACAGTCGTCTTCCCTTCGTCATCCTGGATCACCAGCTTGAACATCGTGCGATGTATCCCCGCGGTAAACGGTACCAGTCCACGCTCGGATAAGACAACCGATGGGCCGACTACTTGTTCACGCTGCGCAGCATCTGCTTCGCCATCTGGATGGCGGCTGCCAGTTGTGGATCGTCGTCTTCGCCCGTGCTGTTGATTGTGGCATCAGTCCCACTCCCCGCGCCAGGACCGGCAACGATCTCTTCGGGGGCAAACGCCTCGATTCGTACATCGGGAGTCAGTCCCTTAGATTCCAGGAAGTTACCCTTCGGCGTCAGGTAGCGCGCGGTCGTCAGCTTGAGGCCAGCGCCGTCGTCGAGATCGTAGAAGGTCTGGACCGTCCCCTTGCCGTACGTGGGGAGCCCGATGAGCTTCGCTCGCCCGTGATCGCGCAGCGCCGCGGCCAGAATTTCGCTCGCCGACGCGGTGCCCTGATCGACGAGCGCGAGGATCGGCACCTGTGCCCCCACCCCGCCCGCGTGCGCGCTCTGGGTCTCGACCGCCCCTTTGCGGCCGCGGATCGTCACGATCGTGCCGCGGTCGAGGAACTGATCGGCGACGAGGATCGCCTGGTCGACGATGCCGCCCGGGTCATCGCGCAGGTCGAGCACGAGCACCGCCAGCGCGTTCTTGTTGCGCAGCTCG
>DAIRFU010000754.1:0-3378 GCA_036794935.1 Kofleriaceae bacterium
AAGCAGGTCGTCGGCACGACGTCGCAGACGGTCGCGCTCCATGCCGGCCCCGCCTGGCTGCACGCCGCTGTCGACGTCACCGCGGCGTACAAGCAGAACCCGGCGATCACGAAGGTGCAGCGCGAGCTCGTCTACCTCAAGCCCGACGTCGTCATCGTGTACGACCGCGTCGCGACCGCGCCGGGCACCACGCAGACCTGGCAGCTCGCGTCCCCGGTGCAGGCCTCGCTCGCCGGCGCCACCGCGACGATCGCGGGCAGCCACGCGCTGCACGTCCAGCGGCTCGCGCCGGCCGGCGCGGCGGCCTCGGTGACGAACCTCGCGAACGTGACCGGCTATCGTCGCGGCTACCGGCTCGAGGAGAGCGTCGGCGGCGGTGACAACCGCTTCCTGCACGTGCTGTCGGTCGACGGTGCGGTGACCAGCGCGGTCGCCGCGGGCGACTCCACCGTGACCGTGCAGCTCGCGAACGGCAAGACCGCCACGGTCGCGTTCGATCGCGATCAGGTCGGCGGCATGCTCGTGTACGGCGGGAGTACCGTCGCGCTCACGCAGACCGTCGACGCGTTGCCCGAGTAGCGAGCGTCTGGGCGCTCGGGCGCGCCGGCGACACACGGTGCGCAGGCACAAGTTGCTGATCCGGCGCGCCGGCCGCGGAGCACGCCGGTTGCACCCGGAGAGGGGCCATGACCGCTCCTCGGAGTTTTTCGTGGCAGAGGCGCGGCCGCATCCCGGCGCTCGACGGCATCCGCGCGGTGGCGATCGCGCTCGTGCTCGTCGCGCACGCCCTGGGCACCGGCATCCTGCCGATGAACGCGCGGCTCGCGGGGTTCGCCGGCGACCTCGGCGTGCGCTCGTTCTTCGTGCTGTCGGGCTTCCTCATCACGACGCTCTTGCTCCGCGAGCACGACCAGCGCGGCACGATCTCGCTGTGGAGCTTCTACGTGCGGCGCGTGTTCCGCATCTTCCCCGCGTTCTACACGTACCTGATCGTGCTCGCCGCGCTCGCGCTGCTCGGCCTGGTCGAGTTGCGCGATAACGACCTGCTCGCGGCCGCGAGCTACACGACGAACTTCCACGCCGACCGGTCGTGGTGGACCGGGCATCTGTGGTCGCTCGCGGTCGAGGAGCAGTTCTACGTGATCTGGCCCCTCGCGCTCATCGCGCTCGGTCTCGCCCGCGCGTCGTGGTTCGCCGTCGCCGCGGTGATCGGTGCGCCCGCGGTGCGGCTCGCGCTCTGGCACCTGGCGCCCGCGCACCGCGATCTCGTCGACCAGGCATTCTCGTGCGTGTTCGATGCGCTCGCGACGGGCTGCCTGCTCGCGGTCGCCGCGCCGCAGCTCGTTCGCTCGCCGCGCTGCACGCGCCTGCTCGACTCGCGCTGGTTCTGGCCCGCCGCCGCGGTCGCGCTCGCACCGATGCTGGTCGGCAACCCGCACGTCCGCTACGGGCTCGCGATGAGCGCGGCCAACCTCGCGATCGCGGCCGTGCTGCTGCGCTGCGTGGCGAGGCCACACGGGCGCGTGACCCGCGTGCTCGAGCGGCCGGCGCTCGTGTGGATCGGCACGCTCAGCTACTCGCTCTACCTGTGGCAGCAGCTGTTCATCGATCGCCACGCGCCGCAGTGGATCCACCAGTTCCCGGTCAACGTCATCGGCGCGTTCGTGGCAGCGATCGCCTGCCACTACCTGGTCGAGCGGCCGTGCCTGCGCATGAACCCGCTGCGCGCGCAGCCGGCGCGGCCCGCGCACGAGCTGACCGCGCTCGGCCGGCCCGACGCGATCCTCGACGTGTCCGCGCACCAGGCCGAGCTCCGGCGCGCCGCGCACCCGACCGCGACCGGCACCCGCGCGACGTCACACGCCGACACGTAGGCCGGGGGGCGCTCGTGAGCGAATCGCGCGAAGCATGGTACGTATCGCGTGATGCGCCTCGCGCACTGCTCCGACCTTCACCTGCTATCGCACGATGGTGCGCGCTGGCTCGACCTCGCGAACAAGCGCTGGATCGGCGCGATGAACCTGCTCTCGACGCGCAGCCGTCACTATCACGTCGAGTGCTTCGACCAGATGGTCGACGACATGAACGCGCAGGGCATCGAGCACGTGCTGTGCACCGGCGACGTCACGAACCTCGCGCTCGAGCAGGAGTTCCACTTCGCGCGCGGCAAGTTCGATCGGCTCGCGGCCGGACCGGACCACGTCACCGTGATCCCGGGCAACCACGACGCCTACGTGGCCGAGGGCATCGCGCACTTCGCGACGGTGTTCGACCCGTATCATCGCGCCGACGCGGACTGGCTGTGGAGCGAGGCCGATCGCGATCCCGACGATGGTGGGGACGATCTGCGCTGGCCGATCGTCCGCGTGCGCGGCGACCTCGCGCTGATCGGCATCTCGACGTCGCGCGCGACGCCCTGGTTCACGGCGTACGGTCGCGTCGGCCCCGGCCAGCTCGCGCGGCTACGCAAGGCGCTCTCCGATCCGCGGCTCGCGGGCAAGGCGCGGCTGGTCGCGATCCATCACCCGCCCGCCGGCAAACGGGCGCAGAGCAAGATCCGCGGCCTGCGCGATCACCGGTCGTTCGCGCAGGTGCTCGCCGAGGTCGGCGCCGATCTCGTCGTCCACGGCCACGAGCACCAGGACCTCGTCGAGGAGCTCGCCGGCCCGGCGGGTCCGATCCCGGTGCGGGGCGTCGCCTCGGGCACCTACCACCACAACAAGCCGGACCGGATCGGCCGCTATCGGATCTTCGAGATCGACGGTGGCAAGATCGTCAGCGATTCCGTGCGGGTCTGGAATCGCGAGGCGGGTGCATTCGAGGCACAGTCCGGCACGGGTCAGCAATCTAACTATGTAAGTTGACAAAGGTTTGGGGCATGAGATACCTCACGCCAGGTGACCGACGACCTCAACGACCCCGCGTCGATCGAAGCCGCTGACAAGCAGTACGTGATGCGACCGTGGTCGCATCCTGCCGGCGAGCCGGTGATCGTGGCCAAGGCGAAGGGCTGCACGATCACGGACGTCCACGGCAAGCAGTACCTCGACCTCACGGCGGGCTACTTCGTGAATGCCGCCGGTCACTGCCACGCCCGGATCAAGGAAGCGGCGAACCGCCAGCTCGATCAGGTGCTGCAGGTCTCGGGCAAGCACGGCACGATCGCCGCGGTGAAGCTCGCCAAGCGGCTGGTCGAGCTCACGCCCGATTCGATCTCGAAGGTGTTCTTCACGACCGGCGGCTCGGAGGCGAACGAGAACGCACTGCGCGCCGCGCGCCAGTTCACGAAGAAGACCGACGTCGCGTACGTCGAGAACGGCTACCACGGCCTGACGCTCGGCGCGCTCGAGGTCACGGCGAGCAAGCCGTACCGCGAGA
>DAIRFU010000006.1:0-29553 GCA_036794935.1 Kofleriaceae bacterium
CTCCTCGTGCTCATGGATCGGTGCGCGGCACCTCGTCCGCGATCGCCAGCGCCAGCTCGTGAATGCGCGCGGGATCGTCGAGGCCGTCGGCAGCGGGCCGGCTGACCCGGATCCAGAACGCGGGCACGGCCGAGAGGGCCGCCCCGTGCCGCTCGGCGTACACGCGCGCGGCGCGCGAGACCCGGCCGAGGCGCACCGGTGACACGATCACGACGAGGTCATAGTCCTCGGGCGGCGGTGCGCCACCGTCCTCGAGGTCGGCGACCTCGACGACGAGGCCGTCGCCTACGAGCTCGGCGGCGAGTGCGCGAACGATCTCCGAAGTCCGCGCCTCGGAACCTCCGTTCGCGAGGAGGACGCGTTCGGTGAACACATCACGCTCGTGGTGATCTCGGCGATCCATGCGCCTCGCGCACTCGGTTTCACACTCGACCGCGCAGCGCGGCGAGAACCGGCTGCAACCACCGATGAGGATCCCGAACGACGTGCGCTCGACATCGATCTCTTCGAGATGGGCACTCTCCGGACACGTGATGCGCTTGCGCTCCATGAGCGTTCCTCCGCCTGCCTCCTCGTCGAGACCCAGCAACCGACATGCCGTCGATCGGGTACCGGTGGGGTATGCGGTTCGCGCACGCCATGCGCCCGCACCAGGATGCGGCGCCATGAATGCGCGGTCCGCGAGGGACGGGCGGCAGCGACGGGCCTTTCGACGGGCACATCGTTTGTATCGCTCGAGGGCATGCACGCGACTCATGCACCCAGCCAGGTTCAGGACGCGTCCCACACGATCGGCGTGCTCTGCGTCGGTGGCGACTGGGCGTGCGCCAACGGTGACCTCGAAGCGCTCGCCTATGTCGCGCTGGGGCTCGCGAAGCACACACGCGAGCCACTCCATCGCGAGCTCGTCGCGCTCGCGCATACCTGCCGCTCCGATCCGGACGCCGCCGCTGCCGCCTGGCTCCGCCTCAAGCAGCGCGCCCAGCACGGCCTGGCATGAGAGCGCGACGCGGGCGACGCGCGCTCAGGCCTTGAGCGCGGCCACGACCTTCTCGATCGCGTCCTTGCTGTCGCCGAACAGCATCTTGGTGCCCGGCTTGTAGAACAGCGGGTTGTCGATACCGGCGTAGCCGGCCGCGCGCGAGCGCTTGTTGACGACGACCAGCTTGCTCTTCCAGACCTGGAGCACGGGCATGCCGGCGATCGGGCTCGTCGGATCTTCCTCGGCCGCCGGATTCACGATGTCGTTCGCGCCGATCACGATCGCGACGTCGGTCGTCGGGAAGTCGTGGTTGATCTCGTCCATCTCCATCACGATGTCGTACGGGACGTTCGCCTCGGCGAGCAGCACGTTCATGTGGCCCGGCAGGCGGCCTGCGACCGGGTGGATCGCGAACCGTACGTCGACGCCGGCCTTGCGCAGCACGTCGCTCATCTCGCGCACCGCGTGCTGCGCACGCGCCGCCGCCATGCCGAAGCCGGGGACGATGATGACGTGCTTGCTCTGCTTGAGCGTCTCGGCGAGCCCCGCCGCATCGATCTCCTGGACATCGCCCGCGGGCTGCGCAGCTTTCTTGGCGGCCGCCTTGGGCGGCGCGGCGCCGAAGCCGCCGAAGATCACGTTCCAGATCGACCGGTTCATCGCGCGGCACATGATGTAGGACAGGATCGCGCCGCTCGAGCCGACGAGCGCGCCGGTGATGATCAGCAGATCGTTGTGCAGCATGAAGCCGGCTGCCGCGGCGGTCCATCCCGAGTAGCTGTTGAGCATCGAGACGACGACCGGCATGTCGGCGCCGCCGATCGCGGCGACGAGATGAAAGCCCAGCACGCCGGCGATGCCGGTGGCCGCGAGCAGCTTCCAGGTCTCGGCCTGCTGGCCGTAGAGCACGCCGAGCGTGACGATCGCGATCAGCATCGCGAGGTTGAAGAAGTGGCGAGCGGGGAGCAGCAGCGGCTTGCCCGAGACCGAGCCGCGCAGCTTGAGAAAGGCGAGGACCGAGCCGGTCGTCGTGATCGCGCCGATGATGACATCGACGTAGATCTCGATCTTCTCGGCCATCGGCTGGTGGACGCCATGGGCGAGCTGGAGCGAGAAGCCGACGAGCACGGCGGCGAGGCCGACGAAGCTGTGCAGCAGCGCGACCAGCTCCGGCATCTGGGTCATGCCGACCCGCGTCGCCATCAGCGCGCCGATGACGACGGCCACGCCAATCGCGCCGAGCAGCAGCGGGTGGAAATCGGCGCCGCGGAACGACAGCGTCGCGCCGACCGCGATCGCCATGCCGACGATGCCGTAGATGTTGCCGCGCTTCGCGGTCTCCTGGCTCGACAGCCCGCGCAGCGCCAGGATGAACAGCACGGCGGCGACGAGGTACGCGACGGTGGCGAGCGCGTACCAGTGCGGGATCTCGTTGAACATGCGCATGCGGCTACTTCCTGAACATCGCGAGCATGCGCCGCGTGACGATGAACCCACCGGCGATGTTGATCGAGGCGAACAAGGTCGCGATGACCGCGACGATCACCGAGTTCGTCAGCTCGCCGCTGCCGGCGAGCAGGCCGCCGACCACGATGATGCCGCTGATCGCGTTCGTCACGCTCATCAGCGGCGTGTGCAGTGCCGGCGTCACGTTCCACACCACCTGGAAGCCGATGAAGATCGCCATCACGAAGACCGTGAAGCGCTGGATCAGCTCGGTCGTCTCCGGCGAGCCGAGTGCGTCCGGGTTGCTGAACCGCAGCGCGATCCACAGCCCCGCGGCGATCAGGCCGATGACGGTGAGCGCGATGCCGCCGCCTCGGGTCGGCGCGCTCGGCGAGGCGCCGTGCCCGTGCACGCCGGACGGCTTGGGGGGCTTGGACGGGGCGGCCGGCAGCGGCCTGGGCACGGGAGCGTCGGCCTTGACCGGCGCGGCTGCGGGGGGCGCCTCGACCTTCTTCATCGGTGGCGCGGGCCAGCGCTTCTCGCCCTTCTCGAGCACGAGTGCCGGGCGCACCGCGTCGTTGTCGTGATCGACCTTGTGGCCGGCGGCACCGCCCATCTCGTCGAGGAAGTGCAACAGGTTCATGCCGTAGAAGTCGCTCGCGACGTGCGCCATCCGGCTCGGCAGATCGGTGTAGCCGATGATCGTGACGCCGTTGACGACGACCGCCTCGTCGGGCTTGGTGTACTCGCAGTTGCCGCCGCGCTCGGCCGCGAGATCGACGACGACCGAGCCCGGCTTCATCAGCTCGACCATGTCCTCGAGCCACAGCTTCGGGGCCGGCTTGCCGGGGATCAGCGCGGTCGTGATCACGACGTCGACGTCCTTGGCCTGCTCGCGGAAGAGCGCGTACTCGGCGTCGATGAACTCCTTGCTCATCTCCTTCGCGTAGCCGCCCTTCCCTTCGCCGGACTCCTTGATCGTGACGGTCAAGAACTCGGCGCCCATCGACTTGACCTGCTCCTCGGCGGCAGCGCGGACATCGAACGCGCGCACGATCGCACCGAGCCCTTTGGCGGCGCCGAGCGCGGAGAGCCCGGCGACGCCCGCGCCGATCACGAGCACCTTGCCGGGCGGGACCTTGCCGGCGGCGGTGAACTGGCCGGTGAAGAAGCTGCCGAACCGGTTCGCCGCCTCGATGACCGCGCGGTATCCGGAGATGTTCTGCATCGACGACAGCGCGTCCATCTTCTGGGCGCGGCTGATGCGCGGGACCTGGTCCATCGCGAGCACCGTGAGCTTGCGCGCGGCGAGCTTGGCGACGAGCTCCTCGTGCTGGCCCGGGTAGAGGAACGAGATCAGCGTGGCCCCCTCGCGGAGCTGGCCGATCTCGACATCCTCGGGCGCCTGCACCTTGACCACGATGTCGGCGAGCCAGGCGGCGGCGCGATCGACGATCGTCGCGCCCGCTGCCTCGTACTGCGCGTCGGGATAGCTGGCCGCGGTGCCGGCGTCGCGCTCGACGTCGACCTGCCAGCCCGCCTTGATCCAGCGCGCGACCACGTTCGGCGATGCGGCGACACGGCGCTCGTTCGGCCGGGTCTCCTTGACGATCCCTAACTTCATGGGAGGCCCGAACGATGCCAAACCAATCGCAAATCCGAAAGGGCTGGGTTACACAAAGGGTGCATGATCGCGGTCGCCGACGTGGTGGTGCACGAGGAGGTCGTCGAGCATCCCCTGCTCGGCGACGCGCAGGTGATCGAGCACGCGGGCGAGCCGATCACGGCGATCTCGGCGATCGACTGGCAGGCCCCGACCCGCATTCCGACCATCGCCGAGCCGCGCAACCTGCCGCGTGGGTCCGGCACGCTGCTGATGAACGAGATCGCGGTGCGTGCCCGGCGCGCTGGCATCCCCGCCCTGCGCTACGCCGGGCCGTACCCGACGCCGGCGCTGTTCGGCACGCTGTTGCGATGCTTTCGCACCACGGCGAGTGAAGCCGAGTTCTCGGCCAACGTGCTCGACCGCGCGCTCCGCGTCGCCCGCGACGAGCTGCCGATCGACTTCGTGCCGGCGCCGTTCGCGCGCACGCAGACGAGCTTCGGCTCGATCGACATCCGCGATGGCATCGAGCGCGCCGTGATCGGCGGCGTGCTCTACGATCGCGAGGGCGCGATCGGCTCGATCGCGCGCCTGGTCCAGGCCGACGCCGTGCTCGCGTTCGGCGATGTCGTGTGGACGCGTGTGGCGACGCTGGCGGCCGGCGGCGAGCTCGCCGGCGACGTGCAGGCGATCCCGCCGCTCGCGAGCGATATCGTCGGCAAGAGCTTCCCGCACGAGCTCAAGGAGCAGTTCGCCACGCTGGTCGCCGATGCCGTGCCCGCGCCGCTCGCCGCCGACGCCCGCGCGGTGATCCTCGCCCGGCCGGTGACGTGGCGCGACCTCGGCTGGCGCGCCGCCGCGATCGAAGGCGACGGGTTCGCGCTGCACGCCGGCTGGTGGACGCACCTCGCGCCGCGCGGTCTCCAGGCGTTCGCGCTCGCGGTGAGCGACGCCCTGGCCACCGTGATCACCCAGCGCATCCTCGACGAGGTCACGCCCGACAGCTAATCGTGGGCGCCGTTCGGGGCATGCCCGTTCGGCTCGACCATCATGCCGCCGGTACGCGCGAACTGCCCGAGATCGAGCTCCAGCGTCCACGCGCCGCGCTTCGTCGGCTCGTCGAGCGCACGTGCCAGCAGCTGGAGGTAGTCGTGCCTCGACACCTCGTACGCGCCGAACCGCTCGAGGTGCTCGGTGTGGACCTGGCAGTCGATCAGTCCGATGTGCCAGGCCTCGAGCTGGCGCACGCTGGCGACGAACGCGATCTTCGACGCGTCGGGGGCGCGCGCGAACATCGACTCGCCGAAGAACGCGGCACCGAGCGACACGCCATAGAGGCCGCCGACGAGCTTGCCGTCGAGCCACGCCTCGAACGAGTGCGCGAAGCCGAGCTCGTGCAGCTTGAGGTACGCGTCGACCATCTCGGGAATCAGCCACGTGCCGCTCTGCCCCGGACGCGGCACCTCGGCGCAGCCGTGCAGGACGTCGCCGAAGGCGGTGTCGGTCTTGAGCTCGTACGGATGGCGCCTGATCGCCTTGCGCAGGCTGCGCTGCACGATCAGATCGCGCGTCGTCATCACCATGCGTGGATCGGGCGAGTGCCACAGGATCGGCAGGTTCTCCGCGTACCAGGGGAAGATGCCCTGGGTGTAGCCGAGCAGCAGGCGCTCCGGGCGCAGGTCGCCGCCGAGCGCGAGGAGTCCGTCCTCGGCAAGGTGGACAGGCGGGAACACGAGTCGATCGTCGAGCCGGAAGACCGGCATTGGGCGAGTGTAGCGGATAGAGTCGGCGGGTATGAGGCGCTTCGTGCCGATCGCACTGGCCATGCTGGCAGGGTGCGCCACGGTCGCACCGCGATTTCCCGCGGACGTCCAGACCGCGATCGCGCACGACGACATGCGGCGGCTCGAGACCGAGCGCTTCATCATCTATTTTCCGGCCGCGCGCCGCGCGCAGATCGACCGCTTCCTCGTGCGCGCCGATCGCTGCGCGAAGGCACTGCAGGACTCCGCGCTGATCAAGCACCTGCCGAAGATCGTCATCGTGATGCCGGACGCGCCGTTCAACAACGCGTTCGTCGCGCCCGAGGCGCTCGGCTACGAGCAGGTCTCGGTGATCCCGACCTACTCGACCCTCGACTTCACGACCGAGTTCGGGCTGCCTCCCGACGCTGCCTCGATCGCGTGCCACGAGCTCGTCCACTACGTGCACTTCCAGCAGAACGCCGGGTTCTGGGGCACCTTCAACCGCTGGTTCGGCCCGACGTACACGCCGCAGCTCGGCTACGACCCGTGGCTCGACGAGGGGCTCGCGACGCACTACGAGGCGCGCCTCACCCCCGGGCTCGGCCGCCCGGTGTGGCCGATCTTCACCGGCACGTTCGCGGCGGCCTACGCGGGACGCGGCATCGGCGGTGGCGATCTGTCGTCGCTGGGCCGCAGCGCCTCGATGGGCCACCACTACCTCGTCGGCTCGATGTTCGTGCGCTTCCTCGCCGAGCGCTACGGCGAGCGCCCGCTGTGGGCTGCGATCGAGAACCAGGCGCACGCGTTCACCGGCTGGTTCTTCACCGGCACGTTCGATCACGGGTTTGGCGTCTCGTTCGGCACGCTGCTCGACGAGTTCGAGCGGTGGGTGAACCGCACGTACCCGGTGCGCGGCCGGCCTGCAGCGCAGCGCGCGCTCGGCGAGATCGGCAACGACGCACGCTACGCCCGTGGCCGCGACGGCACCGAGGCGTGGATCGCCGAGGACGTCGACTCGCCGCCGCGCCTGACCGTACGCGATGCTGCCGGCCACACGCTGCTCGAGACCCCGATCGTCGAGGTCGTGCCACCGCGCACGCTCGTGATCGGCGACCCACTGCTGATCTCCGGACTGTCGATCACCGCCGACGGCCGCGAGGTCTGGGTCACCGCGATCGATCTCTGCGCGACCTTTCAGGTCACGCGGTTGTTGCGCTGGCGCCGCGGCGAGAGCGGCCTCACCGAGATCGCCCGCGAGCTCGGCCCCGGCCTCGCGATCGATCCGCGCGGCGACACGTACTATCACGCCGAGGTCGACGGCGATCGCTGGAGCCTCGCCGCGTTCGACGTCCACACGCGCGCGCGGAGTCTGATCCTCGACATGAAGCCGGGCACGTACGTGGTCGCGGCGCAGCCGTCGCCCGACGGCACCCGACTCGCCGCCAGCGTGTGGGACGGCTCGGCGTTCGTGATCTGGGTCGTCGAGGTCGCGACCGGCGCGGTCGTGCAGCGCATCGCCGGCACCAAGACGCCGGTGTTCGACGCGAGCTACACGCGCGACGGGCGGCTCGTGTACCTCGGCGTCGTCGACGGTCGCTTCCAGGCGTTCGTCGACGGCGTGCGCGCGACCGATGCGCCGTACGCGGTGCTCGGTGCGCGCGCGGCGAACGGCACGATCCGGTTTCTCGATCGGGAGCACTGGAGCTGGGAGCTCGCCGAGGTCGCCCTGCCGCCGCCCGCGATCTCGGTCCCCGTACAACCGGCCGCCGCCCCGGCCGAACCGTCGACACGGGCCTTGACGGCGCCGCCTGCCGCAATCCCGTTGCCAGTCGCGACGCCGCCGTCGGCGAGCGTCCCCGTGCAATCGGATGAAGCGTACAGCGCCTTCGATCACCTGTTCTTCCCGGCGGTACGCGCGCCGACCCTCGTCGTCGCCGCGCCGATGCCACACGTCGGCCTCGTCCTCGGCGGCGCGGACCGGCTCGACCTGCAGCGCTGGAGCCTCGCCGGCTACGCACAGCCCGGCACCGGCGGCAAGCGGCGGCACTACGGCGCGAGTGCGGCGTACACGAACAACATGCTCGCGCCGGTGTTCATCACCGCCCAGGCCGGGTTCCTCGACTGGGTGACACCGATCGCGGACGACACCGATCCGATGGTCACGTACGACGAGGAGCACCGCACGCGCGATGCCTCGCTGCTGATCGGCGGCACGTATCGCGGCACGCTGACCGGGGCAGCCGGCGGCATCTACACCGATGACGTCGAGAAGCTCGACGTCATGCCCGCGCTCCGGCGGCGGCTCGGCGGTCCGGCCGCCTCGCTGTCGTGGTACTCGGTCGAATCCACGCGCTACACCGGGCCACGCCGCGCGCTACTCGCCGACGCGCAGGCCGCGTTCTTCCCGCACCAGCTGTCCACGTTCACGAGCAACATCACCGACGTCGGCGGCACGCTCGGCACCACGCTGCCGCTGCCGCTCGGCCGCCGGCACACGATCACGGCGTTCGTGCGCGCCCGCAAGCTGATCTCGTCGGAGGACACCGGCCTCTTGCAGGTCGGCGGTGACTCCGCGCTCGGCATGCTGTGGTCGCGCTCGAACAAGCTGCCGGCGCCGGATTTCGACGGCTCACTGCTGCCGCCGAACCTGCGCTTCGTCGAGCCGCTGCGCGGGTTCGAGGACTTCGCGATCAGCAGCGATCGGGTGAAGCTCGGCGAGCTGTCGTGGCGGTATCCGCTGATCATCGATCGCGGCCTCGCGAGCACGCTGTGGGTGCTGCCGGCGAGCTACCTGCGCCAGATCGATCTCGAGCTGTTCGGCACCGCGGCCATCGTCGATGCCAACGATCGCCACTACGCCGTCGGCGGCGCGGTCAGCCTGCGCATCCAGTTCCTGCGCGTCCCGCTCGTCGTGATGTATCAGCTCGCGCGCCGGCTCTCCGACGATCAGGCACTGACCCAGTTCGTCGGCATCGGCCCCGATCTCTGACGTCCGGCGTCCGACCGCCGCGCGGACGGTGCGTCCACCCGCGGGACGGCCGCGGCCGTATCTCCTCGACAACACGCGCGGATCGGCTGGCCTCGGCCTTGCTGAGCTCGCGAGGGTGTCTCGCGCGCACGCCGCATCGTGCGTGGCCACCAGGAGACATCGCGAGGTATCCTGATGAAGATGTCGTCACACATCGGCCACGCGAGCCCCGAGCTCCCCGCAGTCGACGAGCGTCTCGTCGCGCCGGAGAGCGGCTACGAGATCGACGACGGAAAGCTCGTTCGCGTGCCGCCAGCCCAAGAACCCCACGCCGCGCTGCACTCCAAGCTCGCAGCGCTGCTCGAGGCGCACGTCGCGGATGTCTTCGAGGTCGCGGTCGACATGCTGACGCGGATCTCGGAGAACACCGACCGCGCGCCCGACGCGAGCGTCTATCCGAAGGCGCGCGATCCACGCACCGGCGGGCGCCAGCTCGAGCAACTCGCGTTCGAGGTCGCGAACACCGAGGCCCTCGCCGACGCGGCGAAGAAGGCGCGGGATCTGTGTGGCCGCGGCGTTCGCCGCGTGTTCGCGATCGATGTCACGCGCGCACGCGCATTCGAATGGTCTCCAGAGCTCGGAACCTGGAGCATCCTCGACCCGTCCGGATCGATCGAGGATCCGACGCTGGCGGCACCGCTTCCGATCGCCGCGCTGGTTCGGGTCGCCAAGGCCGACGACGTGGTGGCGAGCGCCTTGCTCGCCAAGGGCAACCGCGTCCTCCAGACGGCCATTTCGGAAGGGCGGACGGAAGGCCGGACGGAAGGGCGGGCGGAAGGGCGGGCGGATGCCATTCTCGTGGTCCTCGCCCGGCGTGGGCTGGATGCGCAGCCGCCGGATCGCGAGCGGATTCTCGCCGAGCGCGATCTCGGTGTGCTCGAGCGCTGGCTCGAGCGCGCGCTCACCTGCGCGAACGTGGCCGAGCTGTTCGCCGGCGATTGATCGCCGCCAGGCCGAGCAGGACGAGCACGCCTGCGCCATGGCCGCCGGCGTTGCAGCCGCCGCCCATCTCGTCGGTCTCCTCGTTGCCGTCGCCGCTCTCGTCGCCGGCCATGCCGGGCACCACGGTGAGCGCGAGCTGGATGTCACCGAACGTGGTGCCGCCATCGTCGAGTGTCAGCTCCTCCATGATCGGCAGCTCGGCATCTGCCGCCGGCGTGGTGACGTCGAAGTCGATCGTGCCGGACGTGCCGGGCTCGATCGGCGTGCCGAGCGTGGTGATCACGGCCTCCGATGTCCAGCTCGGGTCGTACAGCGAGCTCGAGTCCGCCGCCTTCAGCTGCAGCTTCGTGGTCTTCGGCCACGCGACGGTGCCGGCGTTCTTCACCGTGATCGCGTAGTGGACGCGCGTGAGCGGTGACGCGCGATCCGGACCGTTGACCGACACGACCTCGAGATCGCGCGCGCCATCGGCGCACGACGGTCCGATCGCGAAGCCCTCCGAGGGCGATTGCTGGAGGCGCCCCGCGGTCTGAGGTCCGTAGTCGCCATCCTCGACGAGGAGATCGTCGGGGTGGTTGCGGTTCCACAGCTTCTGGAACGCGAGCACGTCGCGACCGCGGATGTCGGGAGATGACAGGTGATCGAAGTGCACCGGATCGCCGGGCACGTCGTGTGACCAGCCTTGCGCGCCCATCGCCGACACGAGCGACGAGTAGTTCGCGAGATCGAGCGCGCGGCCGCTCTCGTGGTTCGAGTTGCCCGGCGTCGCGGCGGCCGTGATGCCGCAGCGGCCGAGCTGGTACCAGCGGTAGAGGAGGTATTGCTGCGCGACGGTACGGAACGCGCTGTTGATCTTCACGACGTGATTGCCGGCGACGTCGAGCAGGTCCGTCTTGCCCTTCGCCGACAGGTACGGCAACACCGCGTTGCTCGTGATCTGCACGTTTCCGCCCGCCGCGAACGCGACGAGCCCGGTCGGATCGCCGCAGCCGACCTCGTCCGCGATCTGCTTCGACAGGCCGATCACGGTCGCTGTCGAGCACGTCGAGGTGACGTAGCTCGCGACGGTCGCATACGACTCGATCTGCGAGTACTGCTCGTCGTCCGCACCGACGCAGCCGGAGGCGAGGGCCCCCACGACGATGACGGCGCTGTGCAACATCGAGGTTGCAGCCGGCACGCGCTTTCGAGACGTTGAGCGTCTTTGCCCCATGTGCGGGGTTCGTTCAGCAAGTACAGTGCCCGCCGATGCGCCTGTTGTTTTGCGGCTCCGGCTGGCTCTCGATCGTCGACCACATCACCGCGCGGCTGCCCGCGGGCACCACGATCGAACGCTGGGACCTGCGGACACCGCTCGTCGACGTCGTCCGCGATGCCGACGTGCTGCTGCCCTCGAACGCGACGATCACCGCGGACGTGATCGCTGCGGCGTCGCGGCTGCGGCTGATCCAGCAGCCCGCGGCGGGGACGGACCGGATCGATCGCGCTGCCGCGGCCGCACGTGGCATCCCGGTCTGCAACGCACCCGGCACGAACCATGTCGCCGTCGCCGAGCTCGCGCTCTACCTGTTGCTCGCGCTCGCTCGCCGGGCGCCGCTCGCCCTGCGATCATTTGCCGCACGCGAGGTCGGCGTACCGCTCGGCATCGAGCTCGCCAGCCGCACGCTCGGCATCATCGGCATGGGCCGCACCGGGACGGCGCTCGCCGATCGAGCCCGCGCACTCGGCATGCACGTGGTCGCGCTATCGCGCCATGCCTCCGCGGAGGAGCGGCTCGCATTCTTCGCGGGCTGCGATGCGATCAGCATTCATTGTCCACTCGATGCCGCCACGCGCGGGCTCGTCGGGCGCGACGCGTTCTCCGCGATGCGGCCGGGCGCATTCGTCATCAACGTGGCGCGCGGCGGTGTGATCGATCGTGGCGCGCTGGTCGACGCGCTCGCCACCGGCCGCCTCGGCGGCGTCGGGCTCGACGTGCACTGGGAGGAGCCGCCCGATCCGGCCGATCCGCTCTACGCAGATCCGCGCGTTGTAGCACTACCACACGTGGCCGGGTCTACCGAAGAAGCGTTCGCGCGCATCGCAGATGTCGTCGTGCAGAACCTCGCTCGCCTCGAGCGCGGCGAGCCGCTGCTCCATCGCGTTGCATAGGCTGGCTCACAAAACTCTCTTTCCCGCACACATTGCTGCATCGCGGCGACCTGTGGTGGCATCACAGGCCTCGTGAGTTGGTTCGCTCGCTACCTGCGTTCCTCGGTCGGCGCGAAACACGTGATGGCCGTGACTGGCCTGCTGATGCTGCTGTTCGCGATCATTCACATGATCGGTCACCTGCAGATGTTCGGCGGCCGTATCCTTTACAACAACTACGCAAACTTCCTGCAGCGCCTGTGGGAAGTGAAGTGGCCGGTCCGTGCGATCCTGCTCGGGCTGCTCGTGCTTCACGTCGTGCTCGCGATCGGGCTGGTCGCGAAGAACCGCGCTGCCCGGGCGGTCAGCTATGCGGTGTACCGGCCGCAGCGTTCGAGCATCATCGGCCGCTCGATGGCGATCTCCGGGATCGTCATCTTCGCGTTCCTCATCTTTCACATCATTCACTTCACGATCGCCCCGTCGATCGAGCACGACACGTACACGATGTTCGTGACCGCGTTCCAGCAGCCGCTGTACTACGTGCTGTACCTCGTCGGCATCGGGATGCTCGCCGCGCACCTGGGCCACGGCGCCACGTCGTGGCTCATGTCGCTCGGCTGGCGACACCCGAAGTACCCGGCCGACCGCTTCGGCGCGCCGATCGCGGTGCTGCTGTTCCTCGGCTACATGCTCCCGCCCACCGCGGTCCTCGTCGGGGTGATCCGATGAAGCTCGACGCACGCATCCCGGCCGGGCCGATCGAGCAGAAGTGGGCGAAGGCGAAGTTCGAGCTTCGCCTCGTCAACCCGGCGAACAAGCGCAAGTACAAGGTCATCGTGATCGGCAGCGGGCTCGCCGGCGGTGCCGCCGCCGCGACGCTCGCCGAGCTCGGCTACGATGTCGCCTGCTTCTGCTTTCAGGACTCGCCGCGCCGCGCCCACTCGATCGCCGCGCAGGGCGGCATCAACGCGGCGAAGAACTACCAGAACGACGGCGACTCGATCTACCGCCTGTTCTACGACACCGTCAAAGGCGGTGACTTCCGCTCGCGCGAGGCGAACGTGCACCGCCTCTCCGAAGTGTCGCTGAACATCATCGATCAGTGCACCGCGATGGGCGTGCCGTTCGCGCGCGAATACGGCGGTACGCTCGCGAACCGCAGCTTCGGTGGCGCCCAGGTGTCGCGCACGTTCTACGCGCGCGGCCAGACCGGCCAGCAGCTCCTGCTCGGTGTGTACTCCGCGCTGTCGCGCCAGATCGCCGCCGGCAAGGTGCACATGTTCTCGCGCACCGAGATGCTCGACCTCGTCGTCGACAACGGTCGCGCTGCGGGCATCGTCGTCCGCGATCTGATCACGGGCACGATCACGTCGCACTCCGCGCACGCCGTCGTGCTCGCGAGCGGCGGCTACGGCAACACGTTCTACCTGTCGACGAACGCGAAGGGCAGCAACGTCACCGCGACGTACCGCGCGTACAAGCGCGGTGCCGGCTTCGCGAACCCGTGCTTCACGCAGATCCACCCGACCTGCATCCCGGTGTCGGGCGACTACCAGAGCAAGCTGACGCTGATGTCCGAGTCGCTGCGCAACGACGGCCGCGTCTGGGTGCCCAGGCGCGTCGAGGACCTCGCGAAGCACCCGGACGAGATCGCGGAGGACGCGCGCGACTACTACCTCGAGCGCAAGTACCCGAGCTTCGGCAACCTGTCACCGCGCGACATCGCGAGCCGCGCCGCCAAGGAGGTCTGCGACGAGGGCCGCGGCGTGGGTCCCGGCGGCCGCGGCGTCTACCTCGATTTTCGCGACGCCATCAAGCGCGATGGCGAGGGCCGCATCCGCGAGAAGTACGGCAACCTGTTCGACATGTACGAGCGGATCACGGGCGAGAACCCGTACCGCGTGCCGATGCGCATCTACCCCGCGGTGCACTACACGATGGGCGGGCTGTGGGTCGACTATCACCTGCAGACGACGATCCCCGGCCTGTTCTGCCTCGGCGAGGCGAACTACTCCGATCACGGTGCGAACCGGCTCGGCGCCAGCGCGCTGATGCAGGGTCTCGCGGACGGCTACTTCATCATCCCGTACACGCTCGGCAACTACCTCGCCGGCATGCCCGCGAAGGCGCTGCCCGACGCGACGAGCGCGGCGTTCAAGACCTCGGAGGCGGAGGTGCGCGCGCGGCTCGATCGCCTGATGTCGGGCAAAGGCACGCGCTCCGTCGATTCATTCCACAAGGAGCTCGGCCACATCATGTGGGAGCACTGCGGCATGGCGCGCAACCGCGCGTCGCTCGAGACCGCTCTCGCCGAGATCCCGAAGCTGCGCGAGCAGTACTGGCGCGACGTCAGCGTGCTCGGCGAGCGCGACTCGTTCAACCAGTCACTCGAGAAGGCGGGCCGGGTGGCCGACTTCTTCGAGTTCGCCGAGCTGATCTGCCGCGACGCCCTCGAGCGCGAGGAGAGCTGCGGCGGCCACTTCCGTACCGAGTACCAGGTCGATGGCGAGGCGAAGCGCGACGATGAACGCTTCTGTCACGTCGCCGTGTGGGAGCACGGGGACAAGCCGATTCGACACATCGAGCCACTCTCGTTCGAGAACGTGAAGCTCGCGACCAGGAGTTACAAATGAGCGGGCTGTCGTTGACGCTCCACATCTGGCGCCAGAAGAACCACACGACCGAAGGCACATTCGTCACGTACAAGGTCAAGGACATCTCGACCCACGCGTCGTTCCTCGAGATGCTCGACATCCTCAACGAGCAGCTGATCGCCAGGGGCGAGGAGCCCGTCGCGTTCGATCACGACTGCCGCGAGGGCATCTGCGGCATGTGCTCGCTGATGATCAACGGGCGCGCGCATGGCGGCCAGCGCGGCACGACGGTGTGCCAGCTCCACATGCGGCTATTCAGCGACGGCGACGAGATCTGGATCGAGCCGTGGCGCGCGTCCGCGTTCCCGGTGATCAAGGATCTCTGCGTCGACCGCAGCGCGATGGATAAGGTGCAGATGGCCGGCGGCTTCATCACCGTCAACACCGGCTCGGCGCCCGACGCGAACGATATCCTGGTCTCCAAGGAGTCCGCCGACCGCGCGATGGACGCCGCCGCGTGCATCCAGTGCGGGGCCTGCGTCGCGGCCTGCCCGAACGGCTCGGCGATGCTGTTCGTCGCCGCCAAGCTCGCGCACCTGCACCACCTCCCGCAGGGCCAGCCGGAGCGCATGCACCGTACGCTCGCGATGGTCACCGCGATGGACGCGGCAGGGTTCGGCAACTGCTCGAACCACTACGAGTGTGAGGCCGCGTGCCCCAAGGAGATCTCGCGCGACGTGATGGCGAAGCTGAACCGCGACTACGCGAAGGCATCGTGGGCGTATCGCGAGCGCGCGAAGAAGTCCGGCGGCACCGACTGATTCGCGCGGCGTGCGCCGGTTGCCCGGCGTAGACTCGGGGCATGGATCCGGCGCGCGAGCAGACCGTGCGAGCCGAGCTGGTGCGCACGCAGCGGGAGGCGCGGCTCGCGATCCATCGCGGCGTCGCGCTGATCGCGGTCGTCGCGCTCGTGCTGATCGGCGCGGTGATCGCCGCATTCGCGCTCGGCGGGTTCGGGGGCTTCCTGGCGATCCTGCTCGCCGCGACCTACCTGCTCGTCGGCAGCATCGCCGGCGTCGCCGGGATCGTCGGCGGTCTCAGCGATCATCGGCGCTGCGCGCGCCAGCTGCGCGAGATCGACGCGGTCTACCAGCTCCCCGAGGCGCGCGTCGTGCGGCGCTGATTCAGTCGACCCGCGCGACGGTGCCCGGGCCGGCGACCTCGTCGGTCGCGTGCAGCAGCAGCTGCAGCGAATCGGTCGGTCGCAGGTTCGCGCGCAGGCCATAGCCGTCGGCGACCCAGTAGGCCTTGCGCTGATACGGATAGAACGGCTCGCGCGCGATCACCGCGACGCGCTTCGCACCGGCCTTGCGCGCATCGATCAAGACGGCGCGGGCCTGGGCGAGCGTCGTCTCGGGGTGGAAGTGCAGCGCGATCACCTCGCCGTCGCCGCGCAGCTCCTCGAGCACCTGGATGCGCTGCTGGTTCGGGCCGTAGCTGCGGCCACCGACGATCAGATCGCCGCGCGTCGAGAGCTCGGCGATCGGCAGGCCCGGATCGTCGTCGGCTGCGGCACCGGCGACGGGCCAGTTGTCCGGATCGGCGCGCCGCTCGACGTCGGCGATCGACTCCGCGACCTCGCGATCGAGCTTCTCCCACGCGTGGACGGCCTGCCGCCACGCCTGATCGTCCTTGCACGGCAGGCACTCGGTGACCGCGTTGCGCGCGCGCTCCATGCCCCGGCGCAGCGCGAGTCCTCGATGACGTTGCCCTGCAGCTCGGGCACGATCTGCTTGCACTCGCGTGCGAGCGGGCCGCCGCACAGCCGCACCATGTACGCGGCCGGATCCTCGCCGGGCTTGGGCACGAGCTCGTGCGCGCGCGGATCGCGAACCTCGAACAGCGCGTCCGCCTCGATCGGTGGCGCGAGCAGCGTCGGCCACACGGTGAGGGCGAGTGCCTCGATGCGCGCGCGGATCGGCTTGGCGCCCATCGTCTGGATCGGGTGCAGCGCGAGCGTGACGAGCTTGAGCTCGGCCTCGCGCGCGACGGTCCGATCCATGCGCGGGCGCAGCGTCGCGACGGTCTGCGCGAGCTCGGCGTACGCCTCCGGCGTGCGGCCGCCGGCGACGAACTTGTCGACCGCAGCGATCAGCGCGCCATGCTTGTAGTCGTCAGATGCCTTCGCATTGACGTCGATCTTGTCCCGCCCGCAACCACCCGCGGCGGCGGCAACGACAGCGACGATGAGAGCGAGGCGAGCCATCATGCCGTGTGCGACCAACGTAGCAAGGTGGATGCCCACCCCCTGCGAGGCCCATCACTTGACGTACGACGCGCCGAGACACTTCGCCAGTTTCTCGGGGTCGAGCGCGCTGCCCAGTGCCACGAGACGCCCATTCTCGCCAAAGATGTCGTCGGGTTGCCCGGTGAACGGTTCGCTCGACACACGTAGGCCTACCCGGTGAACCGCCGACCAGGCTCCGCCGTCATCTCGCACGATGCCCTTGATTCGCACGTAGTTGGCGGGCAGCTCGCCAAGCTGATCCTCGAGCTCCTCGAGGTCGACGCGGCCCTCCACGTTCAGCCAGGTGCTGTCGACGCCGTGAGCATGACTGTCGGGATGTCGACAGGTCTCGTCGTGAACGTGTGCCGGTTCACCGGGGACATGCTCGAGATCCGGATCCGCGAGTGCCTCCTCGAGCCACGAGGCGTGCTGCGCGGTGGTCCCGGTGAGGACCTGGGCGCGCGGCGCGATCGCGCGTGCGGCCTCGATCGCGGCTTCCGTCTCGGCGGGCCCGGCGAGCTCGGCCTTGGTCACGAGCAGGACATCGGCGTACGCGACCTGGGCGGCGACCGCGACACTGACGCCCCGCGACGCTCGGAAATTCGTGGCGTCGACGACGGTGACGACCGCGGCGAGCCGGACGTGGTCGCGAACCGGCTCGCGCTGGAGCGCCCACGCGATCGGCAGCGGCTCGGCGACGCCGGTGGTCTCGAGCACGATCGCCTCGAGCTCGGGGTTCGCGGTGACGAGCTCGATCACGGTCCTGTCGAGCTCGTCGCCGAGCACGCAGCACACGCACCCGCCGGGCAGCTCGATCTGACGGGCGGCGTCGCTGCCGAGCAGCGCACCGTCGATGCCGACCTCGCCGAGCTCGTTGACGATGACGCCGAGCTTGCGCCGCTCGTGCCGCGCTGCCCGGTTCGCGAGCAGGTGGTTGAGCAGCGTGGTCTTGCCGGCTCCGAGAAAGCCGGTCAACAGGACGAGCGGGACGCGCACCGCTACAGCGTAGCGCTTCTCGCGCCGTTGTACTCGCAGACGACCACACGACGCTTGCCGGCCGCCGACAGTGGGATGTTCTCGACGATCTCGATCGAGAACGGCGCCCCGGGCAGGTAGCGCTCGGCGTGCGCGCGCAGCAGCTGCTCCTCGCGGCTGGGCAGCGAACCGCCCTGGTACGGCACGACCTTGAACACGACGTGGCCGTCCTCGCGCTGATGAACCTGGAAGCTGCGCGCGACGTGACCGATCGTCGAGAACAGGATGTTGAACACGAGGCCGCCGACTGCCCGGCCCTGCCCGTCGTACATGGTCTCGGTGACCCGCCCCTGGATCTGGCCGATCCGCGTCAGGCCGCGGCCGCAGCGGCAGCGCTCGTCGGCGCCGGCGACCGCGAGGTCACCGTTGACGTAACGGATCATCGGGCACGCGAGGTTGTGGAGATCGGTGATCACGATCTCGCCGGTCTCGCCGGGCTTCGCCGCGCGCACGCTGCCGCCCTCGCGGACGACGACCTCGACGATCAGGTTCTCCATCGACGTGTGAAAGCCGTCGTGCGCCTCGCACTCGGATCCCATCAGCATCACCTCGCGGCAGCCGTAGGTGTCGAACGCGGCGCCGAACGCGTGGTCGATCTCGTGACGGTCATGCGGCAACAGACCCTCGGCACCGGTGAGCACCGGGATCGTGTCCCAGTCACGCAGGTCGCGGTCGTTGATGAACCGGGCGAGCGCTCCGGCTCCGCTCGCGTACGCGATGATGGCCTGTGGCTTGAACCGCCGGATGTGATCGACGACGTCGAGCAGCGCCTGCTCGCCGCGCGGCGTGCAGTCGAGATAGAGGTCGCGCTTGATCCAGTGATCGATGGCGGTCTTGCCGCGCTTCCACAGCGTCGACGCGGACTGCGGCACGAAGCCCCAGTAGTGAAGCGCGCGCATGCCGATCCGGTAGCCGCCCCAGCCGTAGCCACGCCAGCGGATCGCGTCGCGCCAGTGCCGGGACTCGGCGTTGTAGAGGACCTCGACCGGCTGTCCCGAGCTACCGCTCGTCACCTTGCGGATCACGGCGGCCGGCGGCGCATTCGCCGTGCGCTCGAGCATGGTCGCGCGCAGCGTTGGCCGATCGAGTAGCGGCAGCTTGTGGAGGTCTGCCGGAGACATGAAGTCCTCGGCACGCAGGCCACGCTCCTCGAGCACGCGCCGGTAGTACGCGGTGTGGCGATACGCGTGGCGAAGCAGCCGGCGCAGAAACCCGGTCTGCAGATCGCGCAGCTCCGGCCCGGACCACCGCTCGGTCTCCTCGAGGTAGCGGACGAGCGGCACGGTCGGGCGCCCGCGCGCAGCCTCGAACGCGGGGAAGAGCGCCTTCGCGAGCAACTGTCCATAGAGATCGGTCATGCGGGTCTCTCGACGATGACGACCTTGCGTTTGCCCGCCGCGGTGAGCGGGATGTCCTCGACGTACTCGATCGCGAACGGGGCCTCCGGCAGGTACTTGTCGGCGAACGCGTGGATCGCGCGGCTGTTCTCGTCGGGCAGCCGGCCCCCGACCTGCGGCACCACTTTCATCACCACGCTGCCGTCAAGCCGCTGCACCACCTGGAACTTCTTCGCCACCTGGTCCATGACGCCGAACAGGATGTTGAACACGAGGCCGCTGACCGCGTTACCGCGGCCATCGCGCAGGGTCTCGGTGGTGCGCCCCTCGATCGGACCGACGCGCATCAAGGCGCGACCGCACGCGCACATGTCGTCTTCGTGTGCGACGGCGAGATCGCCATTGAGATAACGAATCATCGGGCACGCGAGGTTATGCAGATCCGTGACCACCACCTCACCGGTCTCGCCGGGCCGTGCCGCACGCTCCGATCCATCGGGCGAACGCACGATGACCTCGACCACGACCGTCTCCATCGACGCGTGCATCCCGGCGTGGTGCTCGCACTCCGACGCCATCAGCATCATCTCGCGGCAGCCATAGGTCTCGAACGCGGGCCCGAACGCCTCGCTGATCGCGTCGCGATCCTGCGGCCACAGCCGCTCGGCGCCGACGATGACCGGGATCGGCGCCCACGTGCGCAGCTTCTGATCGTTGACGAAGCGCGCGAGCGTCGCGGCACCGGCCGCATAGGCGACGATCACCTGCGGCCGGTACGCGCGCAGCTGCTCGACGGCGGCCAGCAGCGCACCCTCGCCTCGCGGCGTGCAGTCGACATACAGGTCGCGCTTGACGCGATGGTCGAGCCAGATCTTGCGGCGATGCAGCCAGCTCGCGGGCCGTGGCCCGAAGCCCCAGTAGTGAAACGCGCGCATGCCGATGCGGTAGCCGCCCCAGCCGTAGCCGCGCCAGCGGGTCGCGTCGCGCCAGTGCCGCGACTCGTGGTTGTACTTGACGACCACCGGTTCGCCGGTCGTGCCGCTCGTCGACTTCTTGATCGCGACGCGCGGCGGTGCCCCGGCGAGGCGCGCGTCCATCGTCGCGCGCACGGTGTCGCGATCGAGCAGCGGGATCCGTGCGAGATCGGCGACCGACTCGATGTCCTCCGGACGTATGCCGCGCTCGTCCATGACGTCGCGGTAGTACGCGGTGTGTTGATAGGCGTGACGTAGCAGCCGGCGCAGCAGACCGACCTGAAGATCGCGAAGCGCCTCGAGCGACCAGCGCTCTGTCGTTTGCAGGTAGCGGAGCAGCGGTACGGTTGGCCTGCCACGTGCTGCTTCGAACGCAGGAAACAACGCCTTCTCGAGCAGCGGACCGTAGAGATCCTTCACAACGACTTTTTTCTAACACCCACTCCACGTGCTGTCCCGTCTTCGCAAAAAGAACCTCCACCAGTGGCTGCCCGATTACGCACGCCACATCGTGCGCCGTGCGCGCACGCCACAGTCGGAGCAACCACGTCACCTGCTGTTCGCACTGTGCGATCACTACGAGCCTCTGCACGGCCGCGCTCCCGACGACATCGGCCGCGCGCGCGTCGATGCATGGGTCGCCGGCTACCCGCGGCTCGGCGCGTATCGCGACAGCAACGGTCGCCCGCCGCGTCACGGCTGGTTCTTTCCCGGCGAGGAGTATCGACCGCACTTTCTCGACGGCCTCGCGACGCTCGCGCGCGGCGGGTTCGGCGAGGTCGAGTTTCACCTCCATCACGATGGCGACACCGCCCAGTCGCTCGCGCCTCGCATCGAGCAGCACCTCGCGACGTTCGCGCAGCACGGGCATCTCTCGCGGGCGGGTGATCGCTTCGCGTGGGCATTCATCCACGGCAACTGGAGCCTCGCGAATGGCAGACCCGACGGCCGCTGGTGCGGTGTCGACGACGAGCTCGTGATGCTGCACGAGCTCGGCTGCTACGTCGATCTCACATTCCCGTCGGCGCCCGACCCGTGTCAGCCCGACAAGGTCAATCAGATCTACTGGCCGGTCGGCGATCTCACGCGCCGGCGCAGCTATCAGCACGGCGAGCGAGCGCGCGTGGGGCACAGCTATCGCGACCGGCTGCTGATGATCACCGGACCGCTCGCGCTCGCGCGCAAGGGCCGCGGGCTGCGTCTCGAGAACGGCGCGCTTACCGGCCAGGACCCGCCGACCGCGGCCCGCGTCGACAGCTGGGTCTCGCAGGGGATCCACGTCGCCGGCCGCCCCGAGTGGGTGTTCGTCAAGGTCCACACGCACGGCGCACTCGAGTCCACCGCGGCCTCGCTGCTCGGCGCCGGCGGCGACGTGATGCACGCCGCTCTCCAGCGCTACACACGCAACGGATGGAAGCTGCACTACGTCACCGCGCGTGAGATGTACAACGTCGCGCGTGCTGCGATGGACGGCAAGGTAGGCGAGCCGAGCGACTACTTCGATTACCTGGTGAAGCCGCCGCCGATCGCGGCGTAACATGGCGGGGCTTGACTGCACCGATCTGGGCCCGCTCCGCGATCATCGCCGGCACGGTGCTGGCGGCCTGCCAGTTTTCGCATGGCGTGCTGTCGGCAACCGACGGCGACGGCGGCACCGACGGGCCGCTGCCCGATGCGGGCATGTGCGAGACACTCGCGAGCCAGTGCGTCGGTGACACGCTGCGCGTGTGCACGGCGATCGGCACCATGCCGAGCGAGATCGCGTGCAGCTGGGGCTGCGTCGACGGCCCGCCGCGCTGCGCGCACGTGATCCCATCGGGCAGCGGCGGTGTCGCGACCGACGGCGTGCTGCCGAGTGACGTCGCGCCCGATGGCCTCGCCGACACGACGCTCACCGACGTCATCATCAACAGCGACACCGGCGAGATCGGCACCGACCAGGTTCCGGATCTCCACCATGGAGATGACTCGGGGATCGAGAACGGCATCGATTACCGGCGGCGCGGACCGATCACGATGTTCCGCTTCAAGAGCCTCACGCTCGCCGGTACGATCACGCTGATCGGCAGCCGACCGATCGCGCTGGTCTCCGACGGCGCGGTGAAGGTCGACGGCATCATCGACGCCCGCGGCCGGTGCGAGCTGTCCACCGCAGGTCCCGGCGGCTTCGGCGGCGGTAGCGCCGGCAATCAGGACGGTCGCGCGCCGGTCGGCACCATGGCCGGGGGCAGCGGGGCCACCTCGTCGAGCGGCGGCGGAGGCGGTGGCCATGCCAGCGCGGGCGGCAGCGGCGAGATCGCGGCCGGCGGCGAGCCGTTCGGCGAGCCCACGATCATGACGCTCGTCGGCGGCGCCGGCGGAGGTGCCGGTGGCGGCGGCATGAACTTCGGCCGCGGCGGCGGTGGCGGAGGCGCGCTGCAGATCGTCTCCAACCTCGAGATCACGATCCCCGGCGGCGGCATCAACGCGGGCGGCTGCGGCGGCGAGCCGGGCACCGGCAACAACGACTCCGGCGGTGGCGGCGGCGCGGGTGGCACGATCCTGCTCGAGGCTCCCCTCGTCACCATCACCGGCACACTCGCCGCGAACGGGGGCGGGGGCGGAGGCGGCGGCGGCGCCATCGCGAAGCTCGGCGACGACGGCACGCTCGACACGCTGCCGGCGGCCGGCGGCAGCGGCGACAGCAATAACGACGAGCTCGGTGGTCCCGGTGCGGCCACCGGCGCGGAGGCAGGTAGCGGCGGTGACGGCAGCAACCCCGGCGGCGGCGGTGGCGGCATCGGCCGCATCCGCATCAACACGCGCGGCGGCACCGGGGCGACCCTGACGAGCGCGACCCTCAGCCCGGGCGAGACCGATCCGGAGATGCGGTTCTCGACGGGAAGCGCCGCGACGAACTAGCCGCTCACGCGGCGGTGCGGAGGGCCTCGACGCGCTCGCGCGACGGCGCCTCGACCTGATCGCGCACGTGCCGCGGCACGCCCTCGACATCCCAGACGATGTGGAAGAGCTCGAGCAGCTTGAGGCCGTACCAGCTGATGTCGATCTCCCACCAGAAGAAGCCCTGGCGTGCCGACCGCTGGTAGTGGTGGTGATTGTTGTGCCAGCCCTCGCCAAACGCGAGCAGCGCGAGCGCGGCGTTGTTGCGCGAATCGTCGCTGGTCTCGTAGCGCCGGCGGCCGAGCACGTGAGCGAGCGAGTTGATGCAGAACGTGATGTGCCACGAGCACACGATCGAGACGAAGAAGCCCCACACGAGCCCGGTCGTCCCGCCGACGAGGAACGTCACCACGGCGGTGAGCACGACGGCCGCGAGGTCGTGGTTGTTCAAGAACCGCAGCTCGGGGTACTTCGCGAAGTCACGGATCCGATCGTAGTCGGTCGCCTTGAACCGCTTCGCGAGGATCCACTGCATGTGCGACCAGATGAAGCCGCGCTGGCGAGGCGAGTGGATGTCCTCGGGCATATCCGAGTACTTGTGGTGGCGGCGGTGGTGCGCCGCCCACCAGAGCGGACCTTGCTGCGCGACGGTCATCCCGAGCAGCGCGAGAACGAACTGGAACGCGCGGCTGGTCTTGAACGTGCGATGCGAGAAGTAGCGGTGATACCCGGCGGTGATCGCGAACATGCGCACGGCATAGGTGCCGAGGAGCCACCACATCGCGGTCCAGCTCCAGCCGACCGCGATGGCCCCGATCACCGCGGCCACGTGGACCCCCCAGAAGGGCACGTTTTCTCGCCAACGCGGTCGATCTGCGTCGGTGCCGGTGAACTCGACTGACTGCATGCGTAACCATGCCGCGTACCGCTTCGGGTCGGCGTCAGGGTTCCTGCAGCTTTCCGGTAGGTCTCAGCCCAGGTATGACCGAGTCGTGACGCAGCCGCGGGATCGCGGATTTCTCGCATGCCGCACCTGTCGGTGAATGTGGCCGGTTGCAGCGGCCGGACCGCGCACCGTAACAAACGCCGCGCTCTGTGTCGGCTCGGGCTTAAATCCAGGTATTTCCTCGGGCATACTATTCGCTGTGACGATTCCGGCGGGGACACTAGTCCCGCGCGACGCCCGAGATTTCGGCAGCTATCAGCTCCTCGCGAAGCTCGCGACGGGCGGCATGGCAGAGATCTATCTCGCTCGCCCCACGTCGTCGCAATCCGGCAGCAAGGACATGATGGTCCTCAAGCGGATCCTCCCGCACCTGGCGGAAGACGATCACTTCGTGACCATGTTCCGCGACGAGGCAGACCTCGCGGCGAAGCTCGCGCACCGGAACGTGTGCAACGTGCTCTCGTTCGGTCAGTTCGCGGGCACGTGGTTCATCGCGATGGAGTACCTCCACGGGGTACCGCTGTCGCGCATGATGACGAAGCTATCGAAGGCCGGAAAGATGCTCGACTACCGCGTCGTCGCGGGCATCATCGTCCAGGCCTGCGAGGGCCTGCACGCGGCCCACGAGGCGCGCGACGGCACCGGCGCGTTGCTCGGTGTCGTCCACCGTGACGTGTCGCCGCCGAACATCATGGTTACCGCCGACGGCACGGTGAAGCTCCTCGACTTCGGCATCGCGAAGGCGCGCGGGGCAAACTCGCGAACTCGCACCGGCACGGTGAAGGGCAAGAACGCGTACATGTCGCCCGAGCAGATCCTCGGCAAGCCGCTCGATCGGCGCAGTGACATCTTCGCGCTCGGCGTCGTCATGTACGAGATGCTGGCGATCAAGCGGCTGTTCCATCGCGACTCCGACTTCCTCACGTTCAAGGCGATCACCGAGGAGCCGATTCCGGACATCCGCGACCGCCGGCCGGATCTGCCGCCGGGTATGCGCGCCGCGCTCGTCCAGGCGATGGCGCGCGATCCGGCGGGGCGCTTCGATACCGCGCAGGGGTTCGGCAACGCGATCAAGAACTCGGTCGCGACGCTCGGCGGGCCGGCATCGCCCGCCGATCTCGCGCGCCTGCTGTTCACCGATTTCGGTGACGAGATGGCCGCGCGCGACGAGGTCCTCAAGGCCGCCGACGATCCGAACGCGGCACCGATCTCGATCGGTGCGCCCGCGGCGAAGACGCCGCCGCCGATCCCGAAGCGCCCCGCCCAGCTCGCGGCGAGCGGCGAGATGTCCCAGGCCACCCCGGCGCGACTGCGGCCGCCGACCGGCTCGCACGAGCCGCTGGTGCCGTCGATGATCGTCCAGGCACCCGGCACCGGCCGGATCACGATGCCCAACCTCGAGAACGTGCTGGACCTCAGCGAGAACGTCGGCGCGGACGCGTGGATGGTCGAGGGCGGGACCGATCTGCTGTCGTCGCACCGCCTCAAGTCGCTGCGCAACATGGTGCTCGCGCTCGTGCTGATCGGCGGCGCCGCGGTCGGCATCTGGTACTTCGTCGTCCGGCTCGGCACGGGAGAACAGGCCGGGGTCGTGCAGACGCCGCCCGACGCCGCGGGCAAGCGCGTCTACGTGCCGCCGGCGGCCACGCCCGATGCACGCGAGATCTCGAAGGAGGACATCGTCGCGCTGTCCAAGTTCGGCTTCTTCAGCATCACGTCGGACCAGAAGACGACGATCTACGTCGACAACGTGCGCTACGGCGAGACGCCGATGCAGCGCCTGCCGCTGCCGCCCGGCCCGCACAAGGTCAAGGCGGTGACCAAGGGCAAGAAGGCCAAGGAGTTCATGATCACGATCATCGGTGGCCGCGACACCGACGAGGGCTCGATCGACTGGTGAGCATCGCCGACGTCGCCGCCGCGGCAGGGCTCGGCGTCGGTCTCGGAGTCGTCACCGGCATGCCGATCGGCGTCGTCAATGTCGCGATCGCCGAGGCGGCATCGCGCGGCGAGCGCCGGTTCGCGGCCGGCATTGGCGTCGGGGGTGCGCTCGCCGACACGGTGCACGCGGCCATCGCGTTCGTCGGCATCGGCCACGTGGTCGCGCATCACCCGGGCTGGACGCAGGCGATGGCCGTCGCGGCCGCCGCGATCGTCCTCGGCTACGCGGTGCTCGCGATGCGCAGGCCACGGCTCGCGCCGGTTCGCCGCCGCCGCCTCGGCCTGGTCACCGGACTCGCGCTCACGCTGCCGAACCCGGCCGCGCTCGGCGCGTGGATCGCGATCGCCGCCGCGCTGTGGCCGACGATCGGGACGCTGCCCGCGCTCGTGCTCGCCGCATCGGTCGGGCTTGGCTCCGCCGTCTGGTTCACGCTGCTCGCGCGCGTGATCGCGGCGCTGCCCGCCGGACATCGCCTCGTCTACTGGCTGCCGCGCGTCGCGATCGGGCTGCTCGTCGCGCTCGCCGCGCTCGGCATCGTGCGCGCGTTCGGTTAGGACAGCGGCGCCGGGCGAATGCTCGAGATCTGCAGGCTCGACTCCGGGCTGGTCACGATCTGCACGCGATCGCCCGCGTTGAAGCGCGGCACCAGCTCGGCCGGCCCCTGGAAGTGCACATCGGCGAGGTTGACCGGATCGAGCTCCGCGCCCGCGTCGTCGATCGCGCGCTCGATGTCGAGCTGGATCTTCGCGACCTGCCGTGGGGTCACGTGCTCGAAGCGCGTGGCGAGGGTGTGCAGCTCGATGGTCCGGATGGTTCCGACCAAGCGCAGACCCGCATCGTCCGCCATGGTCACATACTACGCCCGCGCGGTCGTCGACTTCTATGAAGACGGGCCGACTTCGATCCCGTTCATCGCCCGGGCCACATAGATGACGGCTTCGTCACCCTCGGCCGCGAGCTCGTGCTGCGTGGCCTCCTGATGGACCAGCTCGTCGCCGGCGCGCAGCACCTTGCCATCGTGGTCGCGCATCGCTCCGCTCAAGATCACGGACACTTCCTCGCCGCGGTGCGTGTGCCACGGGAACTTACAACCGGGTGCAATGCGCACGAAACCGCAGTCCGCCGCCGCACAGGCCGGACCACCGTCGACGTGGATCAGCGAGACACCTGGCACCGGCTGCTCCCACGCGCCCGCGTGCTCGACCCGGCCGAGCAGCTCGCGCGCACGGTCGATGGTGACGTCGAACAGCGCGGCGACGCGCGGAGCGAACCGCTCGAACCGGCCCCCACCGGCCGAGGCGAGCAGGCGCGCCGCGAGGTCAGCCGGCGGCTTCACCGCGATCAGCTCCAGGTAGCGGTCGAGCTCGCTGGCGAGACTCGGGTCCGCCTCGATCGCCCGCTCGACCGCGGCAGCCTCGTCGTCGGCGAGCTCGCCGAGCGCGTAGAGCGGAAGCAGCTCTCGGACGTCCGTCATCGCTTGTCTCCGATGCGGTCACGCAGGCGTTGCAGACCGGCGGCGAGCCGGGACTTCACCGTGCCGATCGGGATCGCGATGCGGGTCGCGATCTCCGAGCACGACAGCCCCTCGAAGTAGGCGAGCTCGAGGACCTGGCGGTGGTCCGGTCCGAGCTCGGCGACCGCGCTGCGGATGCGAGCGTGGTCGGGGCTCGTGCGCTCGCGCTCGTCGAGGATCGCCTCGAGGCCCGTGTCGCCGGCGTTGCGGGACATGCGGGCCGACTTCTTCCGATCGAGGGCACGCGAGCGCATACGGATCGCCAACCAGGTACGAACGCGACCGCGCGTTGGATCGAAGTCGGCCGCGTGCCGCCACGCCTCGAGCAGCACGTCGTGTAGTAGATCCTCCGCCTCGCGGCGATCGCGGAGAATCCGCAGCGCCAGCCCGAGGAGGACTGCCGCGTGCCGCTCGTACACGGCGGCAAGCGCAGCCGTCTCGCCGCGCGCCATCGCGGCGACGAGAGCCACGTCCTCGGCGTCGCTCCCATCGACCATGCGCCCCGCACCCTAACATGGCGCTCGTATGCGTGGTAAAGGGCCGCCGATGTCCCTGCGAGAGGCTGTGAGGGCCGAAGCGACCGAGCGCACCTGGTCGCAGGGAGTCACCCTCGCCCGCGAGCAGCGGGTCAGCGGCCGCGGCCGCTCCGGCGACGAGGTCGAGCTCGAGGTGAGAGTTCCCGGCAGGCCGACGCCGTTCGAGGTCGTCATCGATCTCGGTAACGAGGAGTGGCAGTGCGACTGCCCGAGCAAGGAGGCGGTGTGCTCGCACGTCGTCGCGGCCGTGATCGCGACCGAGCAGGCGCGCACCGCGGGCGGCGACGGCGCGCTGCCGAGCTCGACGAAGGCCGGTGCCCCGATCCGCTACCTGCTGTCGCCGGATCCCGGTGGGGTCAAGGTCGAGCGCGTGCTCGTGCGTGGCGATAACGACGAGCTGCTGCCGGGTCCGCTGATGTCGCTGGTCGGAACCGGCAAGGCCGCCGGCATCGCGACGATGGAGGCCGACCTGCTCGTCGATCAGCTGCTCGGCGTCCGCGCCGGACCGGTGAGCGGCGAGAAGCTCGATCGCCTGCTCGAGGTGCTCGCCGACGCGCGCGACGTGCGGTGGCGCGGCGATCCGGTCAAGACGAGCGGCGAGCCGGTGCTGCCGCGCGCCGTCGTCGAGGATACGGCCGGCGGCGTGCGCGTGCGCATCGAGCGCGACCCGAGCGTACGTGACGTGCCCGCGGTCGGCGTCGCGCGGACGATCGATGACGTGCTGCGGCCGATCGGTGCCGTCGATCTCAGCGGCCCTCGGCTCGACAAGCTGCCGCAGATCTTCGACGTGCCGCGCGCCGCGATCCCCGAGCTGATGGGCAAGACGCTGCCCGCGCTCGCGCAGCGCATCGATGTCGACGTCCGGACGAAGGCGCTGCCGCAGGTGGGCGGCAAGGAAGAGCCGCGCATGCAGATCGACGTCGAGCAGGACGGCGACAAGCTGATCGTGTTTCCGACGCTGGTGTACGGCGATCCGCCGCGCGCGCGCGTCGATGGCCGCACGATCACGCACCTCGGCGGTGCGCTACCGATCCGCGACGAGGATGCCGAGCGCCGCCTGGTCCATCGCCTGCGCGACGAGCTCAATCTCGTCCCCGGCCGGCGCGTCGAGCTGGTCGGGCGCGAGGCGTTCTCCATGCAGCAGGCGCTCGGCACGTGGCTGCGCGAGGACGCGAAGTCGGCCGCGGCCGCCAAGGCCGTCCCGCTCGACATCCGGCTGACGATCGACGGTGACAAGCTCGACGTCGCGCTGGCCGCCGACGGTCGTGGCGCCTCGATCGCGGCGGCGGTCCGCGCGTGGCAGGCCGGCATCGACGTGGTGCCGCTCTCCGGTGGCGGCTGGGGCCGCGTGCCGAAGGAGTGGTTCGACAAGCACGGCGACCGCCTCGCCGATCTGCTCGCGTCGATCGGCACCGACAAGCGAGTACCGATGTACGCGCTGCCCGATCTCGCGCGGCTCTGCGAAGATCTCGACGAGCCGCCGCCGCCCGAGCTCGATCGGCTCCGCCCGCTGCTCGCCGGCTTCGACGGCATTCCGCACGCCAAGGCCGCGCGCGGGTTCGTTGGCGAGCTGCGTCCGTACCAGCAGCGCGGCGTCGACTGGCTTGCGTTCTGCCGTAAGGCGAGCCTC
>DAIRFU010000153.1:0-5795 GCA_036794935.1 Kofleriaceae bacterium
TCGTACGAGCAAAGCCTTGAACTCGTGTGGGACGAGACCCATGAGCCGATCCTCGATCCGATCGAAGCGGAGATCTCCGATCGTGGCGAGGTCGAGCTTGTCCGCGACGGTGTGCGCGAGTAGCTCGCGCGTGTAGCCGATCTTCGCGAGGTCCACCCCGGCATCGGCGGCGAGCGCGCGCAGCGCGCGGAAGTGGCTGCGCGTCGTGGCCAGCGCCTCCTGCGTGCGATCGAGCTCGACCAGGTCGATCACGAACTCGACGCTCGCCTCCAGGCTCTCGGCGCGCGCGACCTGCTGGAGGTGGCCGAAGTGGGTCGACAGCTCGGGATGATCGAGCTGCGTCGACAGCCGCGGCCACGCATTCGGATCGCCGAACTCGGTGACGACCGCCGTGCCGCCGGGCGCGAGCCAGCGCGCGATCCGGCTGACCAGCTCGAACGCACCGGTCTGGAGATAGAACGGCTCGGGCGCGTCGTCGAGGTTGACCGCGTCGGCGAGCGGACAGATCGCGCGGACCTTGTCGCGGTCGGCGGTGCCGGTGCCCGCCGCGTCGAGGCCGACGTCGACGCGAGAGAGCTGCGTGGCCGGCAGGTCGCCGACCATCTCGTTGCACACGATCAGATCGAACGCGCGCTCCGCGATCTCCGCGGTCAGCGCGTCGCCTTCGATCCAGGTCGCGTCGGCTGGCCCGACGTGCTCGCGCTGGGCCGCCGCGAGCGCAGGCGACAGCTCGAGGATCGTGTACGCGACGGTGCGGCCGCGCTCGCGCAGCCGATCGATCGCGTGGCGCGCGAGATAGCCGAGACCCGCGCCGATCTCGAGCACGCGCACCTCGCCGTCGGCGATCGCGCCGCGCGCGAGCAGCGCGTCGATGAGTGCCTGACCGTACGTGCGGCCGGCGAGGGCGGGGTGCGGCAGGCGGAGCAGGTGGGAGAGCGTGGTCTCGCGGTGATCGAACTGCTCGTCGGCGTGCTCGATGTCGTGCACGTGATAGTCGGTCAGCGAGACGGCCGGCGGCACCGGCGTGCCCGGCTGCCAGCGCGTGTACGGCATCGTCGAGCCCAGGTACGCCGGCGCGAGCGCGGGACGCTTCGCATACACGGACCACGGCATCATCGAGAGCTTGAGTGCCTGGACGTCGCTGTGAACGAGCCGGCGGACGAGCGCGATCAGCTTGTCGTTGTCGTGATGGTGGCGCATCTCGATCAGCCGCTTCTCGCCGGTGAATGCGTCCCAGATCGCGGTCTCCTCGGGATCGAGAAAGATCTGCTGCACGGGCTTCTCGCCCCACGCGGTCCACAGCGTCAGCCGATCGTCACGCCGCTGCCACACGTTCCACTTGCCCTTGATCGGCACGAACGCCCACAGCGCCTCGATCTCGTCGTCGTCCGGATCGACGAGCACGGCGTGGGCGGCGAGCACCTCGATGAACTGCCGCGGATCGGCATCGCCGAACGTGCCGGCGTAGTAGGCGATCGTCTCCTCGGTATCGACGCCGCCCTCGAACCTCTCGATCATCGCCGCGATGTCGGGGCTCATCTCCATGAGGTAGCCGTAAAGATCGTGGAACAAATACACCGCGCCCATATGGGCGAACCACGACAGGTGACGGGAACGCCGTAGGCGCGCCGGCACGCTCGGAGATTGCATGCCTCTTCGTATCATCATCGGGTATCGTCGCGCGCTGATGACGTACATGTTCGAGACCGAGGAGCACGCGGCGATTCGCGCGACCGCGCGCCGCTTCGCGCAGACGCACATCGCGCCGCACGGTGCGCAGTGGGAAGAGGACGAGGAGTTCCCGATCGAGCTGTACAAGATCGCGGCGAGCGCCGGCATCACCGGCATCGGCTATCCCGAGGCGGTCGGCGGGCAGGGCGGTGACCTCGGCCACGTGCTGGTCGCGTGCGACGAGCTGATCCTCGCCGGCCGCTCGGTCGGCACGATCGTCGGCCTCGGCACGCACGGCATCGCGCTGCCGCCGATCGTCCGCTTCGGCACGCACGAGCAGCAGGCGCGCTTCGTCACGCCGTGCCTGCGCGATGGCCAGATCAGCGCGCTCGGCATCACCGAGCCCGGCGGGGGCAGCGACGTCGCCGCCCTGCGCACGAAGGCGGTGCGCGACGGCGACCACTACGTGATCAGCGGCGCGAAGACCTTCATCACGTCGGGCACGCGCGCCGACTTCGTGACGTGCGCGGTGCGGACCGGGGGCGAGGGCCACGGCGGCATCTCGCTCGTCGTGATCGAGCGGGGCACGCCGGGCTTCGCCGTCAGCAAGAAGCTGAAGAAGACCGGCTGGTGGGCGAGTGACACCGCCGAGCTGCACTTCGACAGCTGCCGCGTGCCGGTCGGCAACCGGATCGGTCCCGAGCACGGCGCGTTCCCGATGATCATGATGAACTTCGCGGCCGAGCGGCTGATGCTCGCCGGCCAGTGCGTCGCGATCGCCGAGCTCGCGTACCGCGAGTCGATCGCGTACGCGCGCGAGCGCCAGGCGTTCGGCAAGTCGCTGACCGGCTTTCAGGTCACGCGCCACAAGCTCGCGGACATGGCGAGCCGGATCGCGGCCGCGCGCTCGCTCACCGGCGAGGTCTGCGTCCGCGCGGTGCGCGGCGAGCACCTCCAGGTCGCCGGCCTCGCAGCCAAGGCGAAGAACGTCGCGACGGACATGTGCAGCTTCGTGTGTGATCAGGCCGTGCAGATCCACGGCGGCTACGGCTACATGCGCGAGACGCTCGTCGAGCGCCTGTATCGCGATGCGCGGCTCTACCCGATCGGCGGTGGTACGCGCGAGATCATGAACGAGGTGATCGCGAAGACGGAGGGCTACTGATGAGCGGCGAACCGAAGGGCCTGCGCGCGCTGCCTCCCGCGCTCGTGCTCGGGTTCGCGGGCTGGCTCGCATGGATCGCGGTGCGGATCGGGTTCGGGCTCACCCACCAGGACATGTTCGCCGCCGTGCGCTTCGGCCTCGTCGGCGAGGGCGTTATCTTCGCGTGCGAGCTGCTCGCGCTGCTCGGCGCCTTCGCGCTCGCCCGCCAGCTCACCGGCGGTGCCGCGCGCGGCGTCCGGATCGCGGCGTTCGGCCTCGCGGGCGTGGCGCTCGTCGACGTCGCGTTTGGCTTCTTCAACTTCATGGCGCATCCGTGGCAACACGAGTGGCTGATCGATGCGTTCGACTACGCGCGCTACGTGGTGTGGCTGGCGGTCCCGATCGGTCTTGCCATCGCGTGCGGGCGACAGCGCCGCGTGCTCGGCATCGTCGTCATCGCGATCAGCCTCGTGACCTGGTTACCTCCGCCGCTCGCGAGTCGTGTCTACGTCGCGCTGTCCGCCAGCATGGTCGGTCTCGTGCTGAAGATGCTGTTGACCGCGCTCGGCTACGCGACGCTCCTCGCCGGCTTCGCGGCGATCGCCCGCAGCACGACGGTCGCCGACCGCGTGCGTGCGGCGAGCGGCCTGCGCACCGCTGCGAAGGCGCTGTGGCTGCGCGTGATCGCCGCGATCGTCGTGGTCCTGCTGACGCTCGTGGTGATCGGAGGCAGAGGCAGCGGGGGCAGCATCGCCACGCTCCGTCTCGCCACGCTGGCCGCTGGCGTGATCAACATCCTCGCGCTCGTGCAGCTCGGGTGGGGCAGCGTGCGCGCGGCGCAGGGCAGCGTGCCCGCGCTCGGCCGCTGGCCGCTCGTGCTCGGCGGCGCCGCGTCGCTGTGGGCGGCCGGCGTGTCGCTCGGCCAGCTGCCGTGGCTCTACAAGCTGCTCTACCAGCGAAGCTCGATGGTCGGCGACTCGCAGCTCGCGGACTACGCGCAGGTGCTCACGGTCGCGATGCCGCTCGTGATCACGGCGGGTGTCGCGCTGCTCGCGATCGCGATCGGCCGCCTTGCCGCGCATCACGGCAACGAGCCGCTGCGCGCGCAGGCACAGGCCAAGGGCACGGGCTTCGTCGCGCTCACCCTGGCCGCCCTCGCGATCTCGGCGTGGATGGTGCCGAAGGCGCAGCACGCCGGCGACGCGAGCAGCTTCGTGATCCTGTCGCTGCTCGCTGCGGGGGCCTCGCTGGCCGCGACCGTGATGATGGCGAGGCTCTGCACGCTGGGCGCCGAGGAGCTCGAGCGCGATGCCGGCCTGCCCGCGGCGACCGTCGTCAGCCGCGGTGATTGATCGCGTCGCTTAACACTTCGCAAGCCGGCGTCAACAGAGGCGCAACATCGCTCCGGCAATGATCCGGGGCATGCAGATCAACGCTTGGGCCCTCGCGCTCGTGACCGTGCTCGGTGCCGCCGCCTGTTCGTACCCGAAGAAGGCGCGCACCATCCAGATGGCGGATGTCGGCAACCCCGCGGCGACCCGCATCTACAACTTCATGCGCGACTCGGGCGGTATCCAGGAGACGACGCACGATTACCTGATCGACGAGGCCACGATCGAGACGCTCGCCCCGGGCCACGCGTGCTTCGGCCTGACGATCCGGTCCACGTACGGCGTCGACCTGCACCCATCGCAGTGGCACGTCGAGGTCAACGGGGTCTCGGCCGATGTCGTCGAGATGAAGCCGCGCGACGAGGACTCGTGGACCTATACCCAGACCTCGATGGAGACCACGTACGAGCGCACGACCAAGCACGGCACCACGACGGTCGAGCGCCCCGTCGAGACCGAGCGTACGGCAGGCTACGTCGTGCGCTACGCGCGCGCGTGCGCCGCGCTCACCGCCCGGGCGAGCTCGCTCGAGGTCGAGGTCGAGCTGCCGCAGGGGCAGGGCATGTCGGACTGGGGCGAGCGCTTCGCCTGGCAGCTGACCGGCGCCTGAACCGCAGCGCGTGGCCGAAACGCGTGCCACGGGGCCGGTGCCGCATGTAAGCTCGGAGTCATGCGCTTTTCTGGCTTCGTGGTGTTCTGCATGGTGTGGGTGGCCGCCGCGTGCGGTGACGTCAAGGTCACGATCGATGCTGCGAGCTCCGGTTCGGATAGCTCTACGATCGACACCCCGACGGCATGTCCGATCGGTGCCAACGCGATCTGCGTGGATGAAGACCTCGCGACGTGCGATGGGCAGGGCAACATCACGGGTACGACCCCGTGTGCGCTCGGCTGTAACAGCGACGAGAACCGCTGCAACAAGGTCAACCCTTCGAACGGCCTCGGCGCAGCGCTGGATGACGCCGAGGACGCGCCGGACGTGACCCTGATGGGCGCCGCGACCATCGACACCGATGCGGCCACCATCACCGACCAGAGCGGCGCGCGCGTGCTGCCCACGGAGACGATCAATGCGACGCCGGTACCGATCTTCGTGGTCAAGGTGAAGTCGTTCGTCACCGGAGGGAACGTGACCGTGACCGGCACCAAGGCGCTCGCGATCGTCTCGGCCGGCGACGTCACGATCGGCCACGTGATCTCGGCGAGTGCGCTCGGCGGCACGCCGGGGCCAGGCGCGGTGTCGAATGATGCCGGGTGCAGAGGTGGCAACGGTCCCGGGAGCAACTCCGAGGGCAAGCCGGGCGGCGGCGGTGGCGGCTTCGGTGCGCCCGGTGGCAAGGGCGGTACCGGCGGGAGCCCGACGGTGGCCGGCGGTGGGGCGGGCGGTGTGTCGGGGATGGCCGAGCTCGTTCCGCTGCGGGGCGGTTGTCCGGGCGGACGCGCGGGCGGTGCACCAGCGGGCTACTCGCCGGGGGCGGGTGGCGGTGCGCTACAGATCGTCAGCAACACCGCCATCGTGCTCACCGACGGTGGCAAGCTGGCGGCGAACGGCGGCGCTCCGATGGGGTTTTACACGCGGTTCAAGGACC